>NZ_JBFTKS010000018.1:0-140298 GCF_056396065.1 Allobosea sp. 05T433
TGCCCGAGCCTGAGGGGCCGCAGATCACCAGCTTCTCGCCGCGCGCCACCTTCAGGTTGATGTCGCGCAGCACATGGAACTCGCCATACCACTTGTTGACCCCGATCATCTCCACGGCCGTATCCGTGTTCAGGGAGGTCTGCTTCAGCGCCGCCGGACGCATCGAGATGTTGCTCTCTGCCATTGCCATGTTCTTGGTCTCCCTCAACGTCTTTGGCCGGCAGCAAGACGGCGTTCGACCGAGATCGAATAGCGCGACATGCCCCAGCAGCACAGGAAATAGAAAATCGCGGCGAAAGCATAGCCCGTCGCGCGTGTCGTCGGCGTCGCCCAGGTCGGATCGACCAGGGTCGCCTCGATGGTCCGCAGGAAGTCGAAGATGCCGACGATGGTGACCAGCGTCGTATCCTTGAACAGCCCGATGAAGGTGTTGACGATGCCTGGAATCACGATGCGCAACGCCTGCGGCAGGATGATCAGGCGCATCATGTTCCAGTAGCCGAGGCCGAGCGACATCGCCCCTTCGTACTGGCCCTTCGGGATGGCCTGCAGGCCGCCGCGAATGACTTCGGCCATATAGGCCGCCGCAAAGAGGGCAACACCGACCAGCGGGCGCAGCAAGCGGTCGGGCGACCATTCCTGCGGCACGAAGAGCGGCAGCATCGTGTTGGCCATGAACAGCACCGTGATCAACGGCACGCCGCGCACGAACTCGATGAAGATCACCGAGAGCAGCTGGATGATCGGCAGGCGGGAGCGCCGTCCGAGCGCCAGCACGACACCGAGCGGCAGCGAAAAGACGATGCCGACCGCCGCGATCAGGAAGGTCACCGTCATCCCGCCCCAGAGGCCGGTATCGACCCGAGGCAGGCCGACGCTCTGGTCCAGAATGGCGATCAGGCCAAAGGCGACAAGAGCCATCAGGATCAGGCGCTTGGGCCGATAGAAACGCTTCCAGGGCGGCAGCTCATGTTCGACTGCGAGCTGTCCGGCTCCGGTGTGGAAGCGCGCCAGCGAAGGCACGAAGGACAACACCATGTACACCGCCGCCAGCGCGACCGTGGCGATGATCAGGTAGCGCAATAAATTGAGCGCACCGGGACCGCCGAGCAGCAAGACATAGGCACTGATCGGCAACAGCACGAAGAAGAAGAAGGCGCCGAGCTTCTTCAGGGGGGCGTTGTTCCAGAGCAGCCAGACGACGCCGAGCGCGAACATCGCAAAGACGATGTTGACGCGCCAGCGCTGGCTGACCGGATAGGAGCCGTAGACGAAATACTGGAAGCGGTCGGCCACATATGCCCAGCAGGCGCCGACCGGCCGGCCGACCTTCTCGGCAAGGCAGGCATCGCGGTTTGAGCCCGTCCAGACCGCATCGAGGAAGTAGAAACGGATAATCTCCGGCAGGCTCGTGACGACGATATAGGCACAGACCAGCGTCAGAATCGTGTTGACGGGTCCGGAGAAGAGGTTGGCCCGGACCCAGGCAAGCGGGCCTGCCACGGATAGCGGAGCTGCTTCCTGCGGCAAGGTTTCGCGACGGATGAAGAAGGCGGAGTTCTCGGTGGTTGCATCGGTCATCGGGGCGCCCTCACCGTTCCACCAGCGCCATGCGCTTGTTGTAGATATTCATGAACAGCGAGGTGACGAGAGAGATCGTCAAATAAACCGCCATGGTGATGGCGACGACCTCGACCGCCTGCCCCGTCTGGTTCAGCACCGTGCCGGTGAAGACCTGGACGAGATCGGGATAGCCGATGGCGACCGCCAGCGAAGAATTCTTCGTCAGATTCAGGTAGTTCGAGGTCAGCGGCGGAATGATCACGCGCATCGCCTGCGGGATCACGACGAGCTTCAGCGTCGGCCCAGGCCGCAGGCCGAGCGCATGGGCTGCTTCCGACTGTCCCTTGGAGACGGCGAGAATACCCGCGCGCACGACTTCGGCGATGAAGCCCGCGGTATAAGTGGTGAGGCCGATCAGCAAGGCCACGAATTCCGGGAAGATCTGGATGCCGCCGCGCAGGTTGAAACCGGCGAGCTCGGGATAGATGAAGGTGATCGGCCGGCCCATCAGCAGATAGACGAAGAAGGGCAGCACAACGACGAGGCCGAGAGCGACCCAGCCGATCGGATACTGCTTGCCGGTTGCCGTCTGCTGCTTGCGGGCCCAGTAACGGAAGGTGATCGCCGCCACGATCCCGAGCAGGAAGGTCAGGACGATCAGGCTGCCGCCAGGCTCGAGTTGCGGATCGGGCAGATAGAGGCCGCGGTTATTCAGCAGGATGCCGGCCGGAAGCGCGATCGACTGGCGTGGGTTCGGCAGCGGCTTGAGCACTGCGTTGTACCAGAAGAACAGCTGCAGCAGCAGCGGCAGGTTCCGGATGACCTCGACATAGACCATGGCGATCTTGGCGAGGATCCAGTTGCTGGACAGGCGCGCCACACCGACGAAGAAGCCGAGGAAGGTCGCCAGCACGATACCGATCGAGGCGACGAGCAAGGTGTTCAGCAGGCCGACCCAGAAGGCCTGGCCATAGGTCGAGCCCGAGGCGCTGAACGGGATCAGCTTCTGGTTGACGTCGAAGCCGGCGGCATTGTGCCAGAAGCCGAAGCCCGAGGCGATCTTCTGCGCCCGGAGGTTCTCGATGGCATTGGAGGCGGCCGAGTAGATGAGGAACCCGACGACGGCCAAGAGGGCAAGCTGATAGACATAGCCTCGAATCTTCGGATCGTAGAGCAGTGAGGCCTTGCCCGGTTGGACCGGCTCCGTCGGTATGGTCGTCACGTGTCACGCCCTTCTTGTTCTTGGGTGGCGGCCGGTGGTCCGGCAATGCCCGCATCGAGCATCGCCAGCCGTCTTTTTGTCCGTGCCGTTCGGCGGTAGCGAGCGCTGCGCGGCGGTCGCCGCGCAGCGCGAATATCAGCGGATCGGCGGCGCGTATTGCAGGCCGCCCTTGGTCCAGAGCGCGTTCTGGCCGCGAGCGATCTTCAACAGCGAGTTGGCGCCGACGTTCCGTTCGAAGGACTCACCGTAATTTCCGACGTGCTTGACGATGCGGACGACCCAGTCGTTGCTCAGGCCGACAGCCTCCCCGAATTTGCCCTCGGTGCCGAGCAGGCGCTTGATCTCCGGGTTCTCGGATTTCAGCATCTCATCGAGATTGGACTTGGTCACACCGAGTTCCTCGGCGTTCAGCATGGCGAAATGGGTCCATTTGACGATATCGAGCCAGGCGTCGTCGCCGTGGCGCACGACGGGACCGAGCGGTTCCTTGGAGATGATCTCCGGCAGGACGATATGGTCGGTCGGGACGCCGAGCTTCAGGCGCTCGGCATAGAGCCCGGACGCATCGGTCGTGAAGGCGTCGCAGCGACCCGATTCATAGGCCTTGATCGTCTCGTCGGCGCTCGCAAAGGCGACGACTTCGTATTTCAGTTTGTTGGCGCGGAAGAAGTCCGCGAGATTGAGTTCCGTCGTCGTGCCCTGCTGGGTGCAGACGGAGGCGCCCGCCAACTTCAGGGCTGAATCGATCCCGAGCTTCTTGCGGACCATGAAGCCCTGCCCGTCATAGTAGTTCACGCCAGCGAAGTTCAGGCCGAGCGACGTGTCGCGCGACATGGTCCAGGTCGTGTTGCGCGAGAGCAGGTCGACCTCGCCGGACTGCAGGGCAGTGAAGCGGTCCTTCGACGAAAGCGGGATGAATTTGACCTTGGCCGGATCATTGAAGACCGCAGCCGAAATGGCGCGACAGAGATCGACGTCGAGGCCGCTCCAATTGCCCTGAGCATCGGGGATACCGAAACCCGCAAGGCCCGGGCCGACACCGCAGATCAATTGCCCCCGGCTCTTCACCTGAGCCAGCAGCCCCGTTTGGGCCTGCGCTCCGCCCGCGAAAGCACCGGTTGCTGCAACGGCGAGCGCTGCACTGACAAACCTGTTCATTCTTATTTCCCCTGTTGCCGGAACGGGTTTTTCCCGTTCTCGAACCTTGCAAGTCTCGGACCAGATTTTTGGGCCCGACCGTACGTCCTTTCAGCGCGCCTCCGTCTTCGGCATCGGTCAATGAAGCGGAGGCAAGAATGCCCCCGCCTAGTCTTTTGTTCAACGCACCGGAGGAGCGTATTGCAGTCCGCCCTTGGTCCACAACGCATTCTTTCCGCGGGCGATTTTCAGGATCGATCCTGATCCGACATTCGCCTCAAAGGACTCGCCATAGTTGCCGACCTGCTTGACGATCCGATAGGCCCAATCCGGGCTGAGGCCGATCGCTTCTCCAAACTTGCCCTCGACACCGAGCAACCGCCGAACCTCCGGATTGGTCGATTTCAGCTGCTCATCGGCATTGGCTTTGGTGATACCGAGTTCCTCCGCATTGAGCATGGCGAAATGACTCCATTTCACCAGGTTGAACCATTGCGTGTCGCTGCTCCGAACGACCGGGMCCAATGGCTCCTTCGAGATGATCTCCGGAAGCACGATATGGTCATCCGGCGCCTCGAATTTCAGCCGTTGCGCATAGAGAGCCGAGGAATCGTCGCTGAAAGCGTCGCAGCGACCGGCCTCGTAGGCCTTGATCGTCTCATCCCCTGTGTTGAAGGCCACCACCTCGTACTTCATGTTGTTGATGCGAAAGAAATCCGCCAGATTCAGTTCGGTCGTGGTGCCCTGCTGGGTGCAGATCGAGGCGCCGCCCAGCTTCAGCGCCGAATCGACGCCGAGCTTCTTGCGGACCATGAAAGCCTGTCCGTCATAGTAGTTCACCGTCGAAAAGCTCAGGCCAAGCGCGGTATCCCGAGACATCGTCCAGGTGCTGGTCCGTGAAAGCAGGTCAACCTCGCCTGCCTGCAGGGCCGTGAACCGGTCCTTTGACGAGAGCGGCACGTATTTGACTTTGCTCGGATCGTTGAAGATCGCCGCGGCGATCGCCCGGCACAGATCGACGTCCAGGCCTGTCCATTTCCCCTGAGCGTCCGGGACACCGAAACCAGCCAAGCCCGGGCTGACGCCGCAATTCAGCTGCCCGCGGTTCTTGACCTGCGCCAAGGTGGTGGTTTGCGCCTGGGCGGCGCCCGCCGCGCAGAGCATGAGGCCTGTGGCTACAACCGCAGTTACGGTCCGTTTCATCTGTGTACTCCCAAGTTCCGAAGCAGGTTCGTCCCGCTCTCGATCATCTTGTCGGCTGGGAGCCAGATATTATGCCGTTTGTCGCAGGCTTCATGGCATGGACGGCGGTTTAGAGGGGGCCTCGGCTGATGCCGAGGCCCACATGTCTAGCTGCGTTCAGCGAACCGGCGGAGCGTATTGCAGGCCGCCCTTGGTCCAGAGACCGTTCTGGCCGCGGGCGATCTTGAGGAGCGAACCCTGGCCGACGTTCTTCTCGAAGGATTCGCCGTAATTGCCGACCTGCTTGACGATCCGGTAGGCCCAGTCGGGGGTCAGGCCGATGCCTTCGCCGAACTTGCCCTCGGTTCCGAGCAGACGCTTGATCTCCGGGTTGGAGGACTTCAGCATCTCGTCGACATTCGCCTTGGTCACGCCGAGCTCTTCCGCGTTCAGCATGGCGAAATGCACCCACTTCACCAGATTGAACCATTGGGCGTCGGTGTTGCGGGTTGCCGGTCCAAGCGGCTCCTTGGAGATGATCTCAGGCAGAACCATGTGATCATCGGGCGCAGTCAGCTTCAGGCGCTCGGCATAGAGGCMCGACGCATCCGTGGTGAACGCATCGCAGCGGCCAGCGTCATAGGCCTTGACCGTCTCGTCCGAGGAGGCGAAGGCGACGACTTCATACTTCAGGTTGTTGGCGCGGAAGAAGTCCGCGAGGTTGAGTTCGGTCGTGGTGCCCTGCTGGGTGCAGACCGACGCGCCGGAGAGCTGAAGAGCCGAGGTGACGCCGAGCTTCTTGCGGACCATGAAGCCCTGGCCGTCGTAATAGTTCACGCCGGTGAAAAGCAGGCCGAGCGCGGTGTCGCGCGACATCGTCCAGGTCGAGTTGCGCACGAGCACATCGACTTCGCCGGACTGCAGGGCCGTGAAACGGTCCTTGGCAGACAGCGGAATGAACTTGACCTTTGTCGGGTCGTTGAAGATCGCCGACGAGATCGCGCGGCAGTAATCGACATCGAGGCCTTGCCAGTTGCCCTGAGCGTCCGGCACGCCGAAGCCAGCAAGACCGGTATTCGAGCCGCAGTTGAGGATGCCGCGGGACTTGACCTGCGCCAGCGTTGCGGGCGCCTGGGCCGTTGCCACCGTAGCGGTCATCGCGAGGCCCAGCCCCGCGATCGCAACTGCCATGAACTTTTCCATCGAACTCTCTCCCGTTGAGGTCTCCCGGCTGGCCGCAGCCAGCGGGCAGTCTTCAGTTGCGTCGCCAGTGGGAGTGCGCGCCCCACTTGTTGCCCATATATTGAGCGACGTTCCCCTGCGTCGATTGCCAGAGCAGCGCATGTGCGTCAAGCAAGGGACCCTTTCCTGGAACGCATCTATCCACCCCTTGCATCACATGCGACTTTCAAAATGTGGTCAAGCCTGACTGCCTCGATCGGGACCTCCCTCCAGCGCCGGCTCCATGAAAAAACTGTCTCCATCTGCGTTCGCGCAGCTTCGCGAAAAGACCCGCCTCGCCCTTGCCGGCCGGGATCCCGCCGACAGCTACGGTTTCGTCAATCCGCCGATCGTGCGCGGCTCGACGGTAATCTACCCGAACATGGAGGATTTCCTGGCGCGCAAGGCCCGCTACACCTATGGCACGCAAGGGAATCCGACGATCGATGCGCTGATCGCGGCGCTCAACACCATGGAAGGCGGTGCGGGAACCGTCGTTTGCCCGTCAGGTCTGCTCGCCTGCACCCTGCCCATGCTCGCGACCCTGTCGTCCGGCGATCACTTCCTGGTCACTGACAGCGTCTATCGGCCGACGCGTCATTTCTGCGACAAGGTCCTGCCGCGCATGGGCGTCGAGGTCACCTATTACGACCCGGCGGCCGGCGCCGACATCGCAAAGCTGTTCAAACCGAATACCAGGGCGGTCTGGACCGAGGCTCCGGGCTCACAGACCTTCGAGATGCAGGACATTCCGGCCATCGTCGCGGCCGCCCATGCCAGCGACATCCTGGTGCTGATGGACAACACCTGGGCGACGCCGCTGTTCTTCGATTCGCATAAATACGGGGTCGATCTCTCGGTTCAGGCCGGCACGAAGTATTACGCCGGCCATTCCGACGTGCTGATCGGCACGATCTCGGCACGTACCCCCGAACTCTACAGGCAGTTGCGCGAGACCTGGGAACTGCTCGGCGTCATCATCGCGCCCGAGGATGCTTTCCTCACGCTGCGCGGCATCCGCACGATGCATATCCGCCTGAAGGAGCAGATGCCCGCCGGTATCGAGATGGCCAATTGGTTCGCCGCCCGTCCCGAGGTGGCGCGCGTGATGCACCCTGCCCTGCCGAACGATCCCGGCCACGATCTGTGGAAGCGCGATTTCACCGGCGCCTCCTCCCTGTTCGCGATCGAGTTGAAGCCGGTGGCGCAGAAGGCTGTCGGCGCGATGCTCGACGGACTTACCCTGTTCGGGATGGGGGCCTCCTGGGGCGGCTATGAAAGCCTTGCCCTCCCCTTCGACTGCAAGGGCTATCGCACGGCAACGGAGCCTGATTTCAAGGGGCCGACCATCCGCTTCCATATCGGACTGGAGGATCTCGAAGATCTCAAGGACGATCTTGATGCCGGCTTTGCCCGCCTCCGGGCAGCGGTGTGATTCCAAAGGCCGGAGCGGCGATGCGAGAGGCGATCATTTTCGCCTATCTCGATGAGCCTCCCTTCTGCTGGCCCGGCCCCGATGGCCGCGCGCTCGGCAGCGATGTCGAGTTGATGACCGAGACCTTGCGGGAGATCGGCATTGTCTCGGTCGAGATGCGCCTGACCAGCTTCTCCGAGTTGCTGCCAGGCCTTGTCGATGGGCGCTGGACCATCACCACGCCGCTCTTCGTCACGCCGGAGCGGAAGAGAAGCGTCGATTTCAGCCGGCCAGTCTGGGCGCTGAGCGACGGACTCCTCGTCAGGCACGGTGATGAAGATCGCTTCTGCAGTTACGAGGCGCTGGCGCAGGATGGAAGCGCCCGCCTCGTTGTGGTGGCCGACCAGGTCCAGGAGCAGTCGGGCCTCGCGGCCGGCATTCCGCGAAACCGCGTCTTGCGCGTCGCGACGCAGGAAGACGCCGTGCAGATGGTCAGGGATCGAGGTGCCGAGGCCTATGCCAGCGTCGCCATGGCGCATCGTGGCTTCCTCGGTCACACCCCCGATGCCTCCCTTGCCATCGTGCCCGTGGCCGCCGAAGCGAAGGACAGAGAACCCGCAAAGGGCGCCTTTGCCTTCGCCAGATCGCAGGCGGATCTGCGGACCCGGTTCGATCAGGCTCTCGACGGGCTGATCGGCAGCGATTGGCACCGCGCCATGATGGCGCGATACGGCTTCGCGGCCAGCGATTTCGAAGTCGGTTAGCTCAGCGGCTTTCCCGCAAGCCGCAATCCAGTGGTCAGGACGTGCTTTAGCCCGGACCGGCGTTGGTATCCTCGCCCCTCGCCCTGGCGCGCAGGACGAATTGCAGGTTGCGGCAATAGACGAACAGGCCGAAGCCCTGCCCGAGAATGAAGACCGGGTCACGGCGGTAAAGCGCATAGACCAGCAGCAGGGCTCCGCCGCCGATCGAGAACCACCAGAAGGTCATCGGCACGACCGACCGCTTGGCCTTCTCGCTCGCCAGCCATTGCACCACGAAGCGCATGGTGAAGAGCGCCTGCGCCACGACGCCAAGCAGAACCCACCAGTCGATATTGTTCACGAAGACGTCGTGAAAATATTCGCCGATCATTTGCTGGAGGTCGATCAGCATCAGAGCGTCTCCGGCACGATCTGCGGCACGCGCTTGCGACGGCGGATCAGCCACCAGACGCCGGCGAGATCAAGAATACCGACCCAGAGCCGGTCGAAGAAGCCATAATTGGAGACACCGGTCAGGCGCGGGCGATCGCGTACGTCGACATGCGTGACCTGGTAGCCCTCCCGCACCATCAGGGCCGGCATGAACCGGTGCAGCGCATCGAAATAGGGCAAGGCGAGATAGGCTTCACGGCGGAAGCATTTCAGCCCGCAGCCCGTGTCGCGGGTGCCGTCCTTGAGAATGCGGCCGCGGACGCCATTGGCAATGCGCGACTGCCATTTCTTGAAGCCGGTATCCTTGCGTCCGACACGCTGGCCCTGGACGAGCCCGGCCTGCAATCCGGCCTTGTGCAGGGCCTGCACCATCGCCGGGATGAAGGCCGGATCGTTCTGGCCGTCACCGTCGAGCGTCACCACGACCGGCGCCCGGGCGTGGCGGACACCGGTACGCACAGCCGCGCTCTGCCCGCAGGATTGTTCGTGGCGGATCGCACGCAGCCAGGGGCGCGTCGTGCCGAGCTCGCGCAGCGCGGCCGCCGTGCCATCGGTCGAGCCGTCATTGACATAGATCACCTCGAAGGCGCCGAGCGTTTGGCAGGCCGCCTCGATATCGGCCAGCAGCGGCCCGACATTGCCGACTTCGTTGCGAACGGGCACGACAACGCTGAGTTGCGGCAAGGTGATGGGTTGTGTCTCGGTCACGAAAGCTTCATCCGGGAAAACGGCGCGCAAACTGCGTCAAGCGCGCAAACAGGGCAAGCAGGTTTCACTGTCGCGCGAACACGGCCATCTCGAGCCGCTTGCCGCCATTGAGATTGAAGCCGGGAATCGAGGTGACGAGACGTGGCGTGATCCCGGCGGCGGCGACGCCGGCATGGAACTCCGCTTCGAAGCGTTTTTCGACGAGCGCGATCCGGCAGCCGGGCTCCTTCAGGAAGGCAGCGGCCGCCGCACCATTCGGCCCCATGGCAAGATCGGTCCCGGTCAGGAAGACGAGGCTCGGCTCGCGATAACCCACGGTCATCACTGCGGGATCGGCACAGCCGACCGCCCGGACGGCTTCCGCCAGACGGGGCGAGAGCTTGAGCGAACGCAGGCTCTCGATCGCAAAGCCGTAGACGCCGATCGAGAGCAGGAGGCTCGCCAGGACGCAGCGCCAGAGCGCACCCTCCAGGTCGCCCTGCCGGAACGCCATGACGACGCGCCAGGCCACGAACAGCGCCAGCGCGAAAACTGGAAGTGCGAGATAGGGTACGGTGCGATCCAGCGTCCAGTTGGCATAGATGATCACGCCGACAAGCGCCGTCGGGACCAGCAGGACCAGCGCGGCGGTCGCGGTCGCGCCACGCCGAAGGCGATCGATGCCGCCATTGACCATCGCCAGAAGCAGCAGCGTCGTGACCGCCGGATAGAGCGGCAGCACGTAATGCGGCAGCTTGGTCGGCACCGCCTCGAAGACGATCCAGGACGGCACGATCCAGGCCAGCAGGAAGATGATCTGCGGCTCGCGGCGACGCACCCAGGCAAAGGGGATCGCCATCGCGGCGAAAGCAGCCGCCGGCCAATAGGTGCCGAAGAAGATCAGCAGATAGAGCCCGGGCGGACCCCAGTGCTTCTCCTGGCCCTCCGCGACCTTGCCCAACATATCGTTGCCGACGCTGGCCGTGAAGAAACTGCCGCCGGTCTTCCAGGCGATCGCCACGAACCAGGGCAGCACGACGAGCAGGCAAAGCAGCAGCCCCCAGGACGGGCGCAACGATGAGAACCAACGCCAGGAGCGCTCGCGGATGCATAGCACGATCGTGGCGAGTCCCCAGACCATCGGCACGATCGGCCCCTTGATCAGCAGGGCAATCGCTGTCGCGCCCCAGAAAACCAGCCAGTTGCGGCGGTCCGGCACGAAGGCGAGCGAGCGGGTCCAATCCAGCCAGGCGCGCGCCAATGCCCCCATCGTCGCCACCGCGCAGGCTGCGAGCACCGCATCGGTCTTGGCGATCCGGGCTTCGACGCCGAGCAGCACAGCAGCGGCCATCAGAGCCCCGCCGAGCAGCGCCACGCCCGGGCTGAAGAAGGCGAGCAGCGCCCAATAGGTCAGCAGCACCGTGGCAACCGCGCCGATCAGCGACGGCACGCGATAGAGCCAGATCTGATGACGAGGGTCCTGGACACCCAGCGCCTCGCCGGCGGTCACAGCCGCGCTCTGCAGCCAATAGATTCCGACGGGCTTCTTGTGCCGCGCCTCCTGCTGGAAGCGGATATCGACGAAATCGCCGGTCTCGAGCATCTGTTTGCTCGCCTGGGCGAAGCGCGGTTCGTCGCGATCGAGCGGCTGGAGGCTCGTGAATCCCGGCAGGAAGGCTGCGAGGGAGAGCAGAAGCAGGAAGACGCAGGCGCGCCAATGGCTGGCCGATGCGAAAACGGAGATGCGGTCAAACACGGGCCGGAGCGAAAGCATTGTCCATCCTCGCGACCGGCCAGGTCGCGTTCATCGCAGGCATGAATGTCGCAAGGCCAGGTATCGACCCAGGGCGCCGCCGGCATGGCGGGGCTTTCGGGCGCGATCAAGGCAAAACGGCCCGCGTCCCGGCGACGCACGCCGTTTACGACGCCACCTCCCCTCCTGCAAGCCAAACGCAGGATATCCCTTGCGGGCGCCGCAACCGCGACGACGAGGCAGGAGGATTATCCGTGGCCAGGCTTCTCTGGCGCAGTCCTCGCGGCCTTCGTCCTTTTCGGCCGGATGATCTTCGACCTACGATGCGCAGGCGCCGTCGATTCCGGCGGCTCCGAAACTCGGGGGAGAAGGTTGGACCCTTCGGGCCAGCGTCAGGCCTTCTTCAGGAATTCCGTTCTGAGCACAAGTCCCTTCACCTTCTCGGCGTTGCACTCGATCTCATCCTCGCTGCCGGTCAGGCGGATGTTCTTGACCAGGGTACCGCGTTTCAAGGTGACGGAGGTCCCCTTCACCTTGAGATCCTTGATCAGCGTCACGGAATCGCCGTCCCTCAGGACATTGCCGTTGCTGTCCTTCACGTCGCTCATCGCGGGAATCCGTCTGTGCGATTCTTGGTGGATCTCAGCGCGTCCCGCGACTGCGATCGATAGAAGTGGCGAGCCCGGCAGGATTCGAACCTGCGACCAGCAGCTTAGAAGGCTGCTGCTCTATCCAACTGAGCTACGGGCCCGTAGTCGAAAGCGCCCGGTCAGGCGCCAAATGGTTGGTCAGTGGGTCCACTGCCCGACACGATTGAACTTGAAGTTATCCGAATAGGCCATGCCGCGCCGCTTCGGCACATGGGGCTGCTCCACCCGATAGGCGATGCCGTTGCGCGTGGCATAGGCCACTGCCTCATCCTCCGTGTCGAACCAGAGTTTCACCTGGCTCTTCATATCGGCAGAGGATGTCCACCCCATCAGCGGTTCGATCTGGCGCGGCTGCTCCGGCTCGAATTCCAGCAGCCAGCGCTCGGTCTTTGCCGTGCCGGACTGCATGGCATTGCGGGCTGGGCGGTAAATGCGTGCGGTCATGCTCTGGCTCGGCCGTCAGCTCGTCATTCCATTGGCCCGCGACAGCGGGCCAGGCGATCTCGAGAATGGTCGGGGCACCAGGATTCGAACCTGGGACCCTCTGCTCCCAAAGCAGATGCGCTACCGGGCTGCGCTATACCCCGACTGTCTGCAAGTGCATCAAATCACTCACGAAACGATCGCACACGCTCCTCGACGGCCACATGCGACGCGCAACGAGATAGCACCGAACTGCCGCCATGGGAACCGTAAGTTCCGATGAAATTCCCAGGCAAATTCGTCAGGCATTTCCCGCCGTGCCTTCGCGCAACCCAGAGCCCGAACGACGAAATTGGCCGTACGGCCGTCGAAGCACACTCAATTCGTTCGCCTTCGCGTGCGCCGACACCCTGCGCGCAGATGCAATCTACCACTTTCGCGCCCTGCCGTTCCTGCAACGGGCTAATGCGAGATGCTGCACTTTCGAGCCCTCTGGCCGGAATGCCTACCTTTTCGGATGACGAGGGAGCCTCGTGCGGGGTGTAGGCAAATCCCCCCTAAGGAGAAACGACCTAGCGTAAAAGCCAAATTGAGCAAAACCAACAAATCTCGATATGTTCAAAAATGAGAAAGCACGAAAAATATTGAAGATGAACTTCGCATTTCAAAGAAAAACCAATTAGCGCCCTGGCGGCTTAATGCCTCCCTGGGCGGGAGGCATTGCTATGAAATATCTAAAATCCAGCATACTGATTGCCGGCTTGCTTGCTACAACATCAACATTATCCTACGCACAGAATCCTGCCGCTCGTGGCCTTCCCGAATATTATGAAGGCCTCGCGATAGACGGCACTCCGACGCAACAGCCCTATCGTTCCTGCGAAAGCAAACTCATCGGAAGCCAGAGGCTCTGGCAGTGCGATCCGTCCGGCCGCAACAGGATGAGTGGACCTGTAGGCCTGGATTGGTCCGCGAGCAGTGCGGCTGCGACATCCGGATCGGCTTCCAGCCTCCCCGGTCCCGGCGGGGTGCGGTATTACAACGCGGTCACGGCCAACGGGCGCAAAACGCGGGCGCCGAGTCGGGACTGTGTCATTCAGGAATATGACAGCGGACCCTTGTGGGCCTGTCCACCGCGCGCCACGGCGGCGATCGGCACCGGGGCGCCCGCCTTCCAGGGGGCTGCCCCTGGCGGCGTTCAGTATTACACCGCTGTCACCCCCAACGGTCGCCGGACGCGCGCGCCCAATCAGGCATGTGCCCTCTACCAGCAGGACGGCGGCGAGTACTGGGCGTGCCCGCCGCTGACAACGGGAGCACTGTCTTCAGGAGCACCCGGCAGCGCCGGAAATCCGGCAGGCAACGGTAACGGCAACGGCGGCGAAGGCGGAAATCCTGCTGGCGGCGGCGCCAGCACAGCGAGCAACAGCAGCGGTTCGGGTTCGGGCGGCGGGTCCGGCGGAGGCGGTGGATCCGGTGGGGGCGCTGGGCCCGGTGGGGGCGCTGGGTCCGGTGGGAGCGGCAGTTCGGGCGGCGGTGGCGGCTCCGGAGGTGACGGCCGTTCCGGCGGCAGTGGCGGTTCCGGCGGTAGCGGTGGCTCCGGTGGCAACGGTGGCTCAGGCGGCGGCCACGGCGGTGGCAATGGYGGYGGTCACGGYGGYGGCAATGGYGGCGGCCACGGCGGTGGCAATGGCGGYGGTCACGGCGGCGGCAATGGTGGCGGCCACGGCGGTGGCAATGGCGGCGGTCACGGTGGCGGCAATGGYGGCGGYCACGGYGGYGGCAATGGYGGCGGCCACGGCGGCGGCAATGGTGGCGGCCACGGCGGTGGCAATGGCGGCGGTCACGGTGGCGGCAATGGCGGCGGCCACGGCGGTGGCAATGGTGGCGGCCACGGCGGTGGCAATGGCGGCGGCGATGGTGGCGGCAATGGCGGCGGTCACGGCGGTGGCAATGGCGGTGGCCAGGGTGGCGGCAATGGCGGCGGTCACGGTGGTGGCAATGGCGGTGGCCAGGGTGGCGGCAATGGCGGCGGTCACGGCGGCGGCAATGGCGGCGGTCACGGTGGCGGCAATGGCGGTGGCCAGGGTGGCGGCAATGGCGGTGGCCAGGGTGGCGGCAATGGCGGTGGCCAGGGTGGCGGCAATGGCGGCGGCCACGGTGGCGGCAATGGCGGTGGCCAGGGTGGCGGCAATGGCGGCGGCCACGGTGGCGGCAATGGCGGTGGCCAGGGTGGCGGCAATGGCGGTGKCCAGGGTGGCGGCAATGGCGGTGGCCAGGGTGGCGGCAATGGCGGCGGTCAAGGCGGTGGCAATGGCGGCAACCACGGTGGCCGGTAACCGCCAGTGTCTTCAGAGCATGTGAAACGAGACACGCCCCGAGTCACTCCGGGGCGTTTGCTGTCTGGCGGCTAACGGCCGGCTTGAGGATGGAACCCGTGTCGCGTTGCTGCGGTGAATCTCGCATTCCCGCCGTCGATCGATTCCCACTGGCGCGGATTGGCCTGCGCCACCCGGCTAAAGAAGACATAGCCTGTTTGCGACCAGAGCAGGATGCGCGATCTCTTGTTGTCCAGAACGAAATCTCCCGAATCGGTCACCACCGTCAGCACGGCATGGCCCTCCCCCTCGGGCGTTCCGACAACCGTCATCAGCAGCGCCGATGACGGCCAACCGCGCTGGATCAGCAGCTTGCGCTTCAGGAGCGCAAAATCTTCGCAATCGCCTCGACCATCCGCCGGTATGCTCCAGACATCTTCCTGACCATGATGCGCCAGGTCGGAGACCTCCTGAATGGTCGCATTCACATGCGCATTCACTTCCTGCAGCTCACCGTGGCGCTGGGGAGAAAGCGAGACGCTACGCACCACAGGCCCCGATCGTGCGCATTCCGCCGGATTCTTCGCGCAGAAGGTGAGGAACGCAGCTGGTGGCGAGGTGCGCCCCCGAGTCGCGGCCGCGATCTGCTCGGCATGGGCGTCATCCGGGCGGCCTCCGGTGATCAGCGCAACGCACATCGCTAGCGTTGCGACCACGGCACGTGTCGTCATGATCCGTCCTTCGCAAGCGTGCTGGGTAGCGGGGATGAAATCCGGGATGACCGCCTTTGATTAAGGAAGTGGGCAATTCTGTGATTCGCCGCCAGATTTCTTCCGCAATCCACAGAGCTTCGACGGCGCGACGCCCTTCATGCGGTGGCCGTCACGGCCCGCGCGTTCACCAGGAATGCAGGAGGAATACAGGCCTGGCCGACCGGTTTCGAGGGACGATCGCAACGCTGCCCTGCGCGCGAAAAACCGCCTCACCGCTTGAAGAGCGGATGCTCCACCTTGTCGCCAGGCTTGATGCCGAGCTTGGCGGCGATGCCGCCATTGATCTCAAGGACCGAGAGCACCGGCTCGCCTGAGGGTATCGTACGGGTCGAGAGCGGCTCGGTCTGCGCGGCGATACGCACGACGGTTCCATCAGCGCGGATAAACAGCATGTCGAGCGGGATGAAGGTATTCTGCATCCACATCGCGACCGGCTCGACCTGGCCGAAATCGAACAGCATGCCGCGGTCCGGCGGCAGGTAATTGCGGTGCATCAGGCCACGCGCTCGCTGATCGGGCGTGCGCATGACCTCGACCTGGAAGACATGGCGCTGCCCGCTGCCGACGATCGCAAGCGTTTCCAGCCCGGTCGCGGGAGCCGCCTGCTGCGCGAATGCCATGACGGGGGCAAGAGCCAGAAGCAGCAAGGCAAGGCAGGCTGCAGGGAATCGTCGGGCGGACCGCATCGTCTCTAAGCTCCATTGCATTCGTCGCCCGCACMGCTCCTGCACAGGCCGGATGGCGGATCTGAGACAGATACGAAAGATCGCAGCGAGGCGGTCAAGTTTTTCCTGCGTCCGCGAGAGCAAGTCGTCTTCCTTTCCTCGCTGCGTTGCGGCAGGTTCGCTGCCGCCATCTGGAGACCGTCATGATCACGTCGACCCTTCGCAGCCCGATGCGCCGCCTGCGCATAACGGCGGCCGCAGCCCTTATCCTCGTTCTGGCGCAGCCGTCCTGGGCAGCCGATTTCCAGATCGACAATATCCGCCTGGACCTTGGCGCGATCGTCGTCGCGATACCGAAGGTCGATGTGAAGGGCTCCAGCCTCGAGCGCGAAGCTTTTGTCTCGTTGTTCAATGGCAGCACCGGCGAGAGCGCGGTTGCCCGGACGGGCCGCCTCACCGCGTCGGAAATCAGTGCGCCCGAATTGACGGTCGAGCAGGTTCTCGGGCCGCAAAGGCAGGTCACGACGTACCGCGACATCCGCTTCAGTGAGATTCGCGACGGCAAGATCGGCCGCGGCTCGGCGGGAGGCGGAGCGATATCCGCGACCGGTGGGCCGACCGGCGCGATGAAGGGCGAGATCAAGCGCATCAGCTTCGAAGCGTTCGACATGCGCCATCTCGCACGCGTGCTGAGCGAGCGCGCCAAACCCGGCGTGGAAGAAGCCATGCAGCCGATCTTCGGCCGCTTCGAGCAGGACGGCTACGCGATCGATCTGGGCCAGCTCGGCAAGATCTCGCTCGGCAAGGCGACCAGCCGCGATTTCAAGATGCGCGTCGGAGACGAGCCGGTCGGAGAGCTCCTGTCGCGGATCATCGCGCAGGCAGAGGCCGACCAGAAGGCAGGGCTCAGCTCGAAGGCCGAGCGCGACCCTGCCCGGCTCGAGGCCGACAAGCGCATGGCGCTTTCCATGTTCTCGCTGTTCGATGCCATCGACTATGGCAGCGGCGAGGTTCGCGATATGGTGATGGCACTCTCCGTTCCGCCGAATCCGGGCGAAGCGCCGGTCGCCATGGACGTGAGAATCGCCAGGATGGCGTATGGCGAAGATGCGCCGGCCAGGTCCGGCTACGCCGTGGAAGGTTTCTCTTTCGCGGGTGCGGGCGCCAAGGCAGGGTTCGAGTCGCTCAGCTATTCCGGCTTTTCGCTCGCGCCCATGTTCAAGGGCCTGAAGGAGGTCCTGGCCAAGCCCGAAACCGAGATCGATTCGCTCGATTTCCGCAAACTGATCCCCAAACTCGGCACGATCCGGCTTGCCGGGCTCTCGGTCGATGTGCCGCAAACGGCAAAGCCGGGTCAGCCAGCGCAGGCCCCGATCCGCGTCGGGCTCGGTACCTTCGAGATTGCTGCCGCCGACCAGATCAACGGCATCCCCACCAAGCTTGCCTTGACGATCGACAAGCTCACCGCTCCGGTGAGCGAGGCAACCGGCAATCCCGCGGCCGCGGATCTGATTGCCATGGGCTACCGCGCCCTCGACCTCTCCGCGAAGCTCGACCTCGCCTGGGACCCCGCACGCAACGAGCTTGCGATCCGTACGCTCTCGCTCGGGAGCGGCGGCATGGCACAGTTCGAGGCCTCGGGTACCCTCGGTAACGTCACCAAGGACCTGTTCTCCAGCGATCTCGCGCTCGCACAGGTTGCGGCACTCGGCGCGACAGCCCGCAGCCTGGATGCCAGGCTGAAGAATCTCGGTCTGCTCGAGAAGTTCATCGAGAACGAGGCCCGCAAGAACAAGCGCAAGCCCGACGATCTGCGGCGCGAATATGCGATGATGGCCAGCCTCGGCCTTGCCGCGGTCCTCGGCCCGTCCGACGCGGCCAAGACCCTGACCGCGGCGGTCTCGCGCTTTGCGGCGAAGCCAGGCACGCTGACCGTCCAGGCCAATGCGAAGGCGACAGGGGGTCTCGGCCTCGCCGACGTCATCACGATCACCGATCCGACCGAGATCTTCGACAAGATCGACCTCAAGGCCAATGCCGAATAACTGGTCTGTCGAGCTTCTTCCCGAAGACGAGTCCTGGCGGCCCTCCGCGATCGCAGCGTGGTGGGCCGGGCTGCCACAGGGCCCGCGCAGTTTTCTGCGCCGGCGCTTCAACCCCGACAACCAGGCCCGGTTGTATCTGGCCAACCTGATCGCTCGGCACCCGGGGCAGATCGTTGTCGGACGCTACACCTATGGGCGGCCGAAGGTGCGCTTCGCCGGAAGCGGGGCGCGCCTGATCATCGGGCGCTACGGCTCGGTCGGAGACGGGGTCGAGATCCTGCTCGGCGGCAACCACCGCACGGAATGGGCGACGACCTACCCATTCCACGACTACCCACGGCTATGGCCCGAAGCGAAGCACCATCCCGGCAATCAGGTCTCGCGCGGCGACGTCGTCATCGGCCATGATGTCTGGCTCGGGTCGCAAGCGCTGATCCTCTCCGGAGTCCGCATCGGTCATGGCGCCGTCATCGGCGCCCGCGCCGTCGTCACGAAGGATGTTCCGCCCTATGGCGTCGTCGCCGGCAATCCGGCACGGCTGCTGCGGCACCGCCTGACGGAGGAGAAGATCGCGACCCTGCTGGCGAGCCAATGGTGGGCCTGGCCCGAGGCCGACATCAGACGACTGATCCCGGTCTTGATGTCCGACAGGATCGAGGATTTGCCTCCGAGAGCCGTTTCCTGATAGTTCGCCGTTCAGGATCGAAGGCTCCCCCTCCGATACGGCCTCCCTCCATTGCCGGACCGCCCCCATGCATGATTCTGCCAACGACAAGGCGCGGGTCTTCCGCAAGGCCTATCTCTCCGCAGTCGAGACCTCGCCGCTGACCGTGCTCGACGTCGGCTCGGCCATTGTCGACGGACAGAGCCTGTCCAACCGCGACGTCATGTCGAACCCGGCCTGGAAACTTGTCGGCATGGACATCGAGCCGGGGCTGAACGTCGATGTGGCGGTGGCCGATCCCTATGACTGGAAAGAGATCGCCACCGGCTCGGTCGATGTCGTGACCTGCTCGGAGGTCTTCGAGCATGCAGAGTATTTCTGGATCACCATCCTTGAGATTTCGCGCGTGCTGAAGGGCAATGGACTCGCGTTCATCACCTCACCGGGCGGCGGTCCGCGGCACCGCTTCCCCGTCGATTGCTGGCGCTTCTACGACGATGCCTTCCCTGCCCTGGCCCGCTATGCCGGGCTGAACCTGCTCGAAGCTCAGGTGCAATGGGTTCCGGCCTATCGAAGGGGCATCCAGTGGCGCGATTCCAGCGCCGTGATGCAGAAGCCGGTCCGGGATGCCGCCGCAAGCCGCCTCGACGTAGCGCGCAGCATGATCGGCAAGAGCCTTCGCGGAGCCGAGCCGGCTCTGACTGAGCTCGATCTCTCGGCCTTGCCGAACACCCCGCTGCCGCTGAGCCCAATCCCTGCCCTGCAGGGCAAAGCCGCCTTTGCCGCACGTGAGGCCGAGTTGCTCTCGGCCGACAGCAATGTGCTGCGCAAGGCACGGCTCGTCTTCAGGCAGTTGCGCGAGATCCGCAGGATCATCACCACCCCCATGAAGGACCTGCACCTCTAAGGCATCGGCCCGAAAAGTGGATTGCGGTTTTCGGGGCAAAGCCGATGCAAACACAAAGGGTGAGATCATCGAACCGGATACGATATCCGGTCCGATGATCTAAGGCGCGCGAGCTATTCGTCCAGGCCCTGCCGCGAGAGCGCCGTCCGTCCCCGCCGCCAATCCAGCGCGCCAGCGGCAGATCCGGCATGCGCCATCATCTTGAGGCGGTTGAAGATCAAGGCGTAACCGACTGTCTTTGCGATGTTTTCGCAAATCGCAAAGGACGACGGCCCGACTTGCCCGTATTTGGCCGAGATATAGGCGTGCGACCAGGCGAGATGCCAGCGTGCGTTGAAACGGCGGCCGGGGCTGGGCTTGCTGGAACGGCCGCGCGCGTGATGCGCCTGTGCATCGTGCACATGCACGAGCGCATGCCCGGCGTCCCTCATGCGGCGGCAAAGATCATCGTCCTCGTAGAACAGGAAGATTCGCGGATCGAAACCGCCCAGCGCTTCGAAGGCCTCGCAGCGGAGCAGGAGGCAGGCGCCCGAGAGAAACGGCAGGCAGGCATCCCCCTCCGGTACAATTGCCGCGCCGGAATGATTGAGATGAGCCGGCGACAGCAGCGAACGCGGCTGGATGAAGACGCGCCCTGACGGCTCGACAATGCGCGGAGCCAGCATCCCGGCATCGGGGTAGCGCCCAGCGGCAGCCAGCAACCCCGCCATGGCGCCCGGCTGCAGCACGAGGTCGGGATTGACGATCAGCGCGTAGGGAGTGCGGCAGGCTGCGATGCCGAGATTGTTGGCTCGGCCATAGCCTTCATTCCTGGGGCTCGCGATCACCGTTGCGCCATGCGCCCGCGCGATTGCGGCCGAATCGTCACTGCTGGCATTGTCGACGACGATGGCAGGCACGCCTTCGCGCCGTAGCGCATCCAGGCAGGCCGGCAGGACATCGGCGCTGTCATAGGCGACGACGACCGCGGTGACGGTTTCTTGGAGCGGGAGCAACTCGTTCGCGGGCGGCATTCCTGCCTTCTGGCCGGGATCGCCCCCGGCAGGCAAGCAGAATTCAGCGCCGTGTGAGACCGGCGAGCTCGTGCTGAACCGCGCTGCGTTCGGCGGCATCGCAGTGGCGCGGCGCCTTGTAGGACTTCACCGCGAGGCTGGCATTGACGACGACGAAACGTCCGCGCTCGGCCGGGGCAAGCCCCGCCATCACACGGCGGCGATCGACGGCGACACCGCAATCATAGCCGCGCGAGACTTTGACGGCCGCAAACTCCGCCGTGCCGGGCACTGGACCGGCAGTCGTCGTACAGGCCGCAAGCGCAGGCAGAAGCAGGCTGCAGAGGAAGGCTCTGGCGAAGGGCATGGCTGATCGCGCTCAGAGCCCGCTGAAATCGCCGGCCCGGACGCGCGCCATGCGTGGCTTCAAGGAGCTGCGTTCTTCCGCAGAGCAGGCTTCGGGCCGGACATCCTGATTGATGGTCGCCGCCTCCGAAACGGTGACATAGGTCGAGCGCGCTCCCGCGATCTGCTCCGGCGTCGCGCCACGGGCACGCTCGGCGTCGAGGAAGCGGTCGAGTGTGCTGGTGCGTGGTGCTCCAGCACGGCAGGCGATCGAGCGCGAGACCAGATTGGCAAGCTCCACCGCCCGCCCCGAGCTTGTGTGGGGCGCAGCGGTGACACAGGCGGTTAGCGGCAGCGCGAGCAGGCAGGCGAGCGCGGACAAGCGCGCTCCGGTCGGGGCAGGCATGGCGGGGGGTCAGCCGTTCTTTTCAGGCAGGTTCAGGCGGATATGGAGCTCGCGCAGCTGCTTCGGGCCGACCTCGGAGGGCGCCCCCATCAGCAGATCGACCGCTTGCTGGTTCATCGGGAACAGCGCGACCTCGCGCAGGTTGCTGGCGCCGGCGAGCAACATGATGATGCGGTCGATACCCGCTGCCATGCCACCATGCGGCGGCGCGCCATACTGGAAGGCCCGGTACATGCCGCCAAAGCGCTCGATCACCGTCTCCTCGCCATAACCGGCGATCTCGAAGGCCTTAACCATCGCCTCAGGGCGGTGATTGCGAATGCCGCCCGAGGCGAGTTCGTAGCCGTTGCAAGCGATGTCGTACTGGAAGGCCTTGATCGCCAGCGGATCGTCCTTCTGCAGCGACTCCAACCCGCCTTGCGGCATCGAGAACGGGTTATGCGAGAAATCGACCCGCTTCTCGTCCTCGTTGTACTCGTACATCGGGAAATCGACGATCCAGGCGAAAGCGAAGGCGTTCTCGTCGATCAAGCCGAGCTCCGAGCCAACCTTGTTACGGGCGGCGCCGGCGAACTTGTAGAACTTGTCGGGGTTGCCCGCTGCGAAGAAGGCAGCGTCGCCATCCTTCAGACCAAGCGCGATGCGGATCGCCTCGACCCGCTCCGGACCGATATTGTTGGCGATCGGGCCAGCACCCGCGCCTTCGCGCCACATGATGTAGCCGAGGCCGGGTTGGCCTTCGCCTTGAGCCCAGGAGTTCATGCGGTCGCAGAAGGCACGCGAACCGCCGCCCGGTGCCGGAATCGCCCAGACCTGGTTCTTCTCGTCTTCCAGGATGCGGGCGAAGACCTTGAAACCCGAACTGCGGAAATGCTCCGACACATCCTGCATCTCGAGCGGGTTGCGAAGATCAGGCTTGTCCGAGCCGTATTTGCGGATCGACTCGGCATAGGGAATGCGCGGCCAGTTCTTGGTGACCGACTTGCCGCCGCCGAATTCCTCGAAAACGCCGGCGATCACCGGCTCCATGGTGCGGAAGACGTCTTCCTGCGTGACGAAGCTCATCTCGACGTCGAGCTGGTAGAACTCGCCCGGCAGACGGTCGGCGCGCGGATCCTCGTCGCGGAAACAGGGCGCGATCTGGAAATAGCGGTCGAAGCCCGCCATCATCAGCAGCTGCTTGTACTGCTGCGGTGCCTGCGGCAGGGCGTAGAAATGGCCGGGATGCAGCCGGCTCGGCACCAGGAAGTCGCGCGCGCCTTCCGGCGAGGACGCGGTCAGGATCGGCGTCTGGAATTCCGAGAAGCCCGAGGTCTTCATGCGGTTGCGCAGCGAGTCGATGACCTTGCCACGCAGCATGATGTTGTTGTGCAGCTTCTCGCGACGCAGGTCGAGGAAGCGATATTTCAGGCGCGTGTCCTCGGGGTATTCGAGATCGCCGAACACCGGCAGCGGCAGCTCGCCTGAAGGACCCAGCACTTCGAGCGCCGCGGCGAAGACTTCGATCGCACCGGTCGCGAGATTGGCGTTCCCGGTCCCCTCGAGGCGAGCCTTGACCTTGCCGTCGATGCGGATGACCCACTCGGCCCGAATCTTCTCCGCTTCGGCGAAAGCCGGCGAGTCCGGATCGATCACGACCTGGGTCATGCCGTAATGGTCGCGCAGATCGATGAAGAGCACACCGCCATGGTCGCGGATGCGGTGGCACCAGCCCGAAATGCGAACCTGATTGCCGATATCGCTCTCGCGAAGGGCGCCGCAGGTGTGGGAGCGATAGCGATGCAAGGTCACGGGACTCGTCTCTCGGAAATGCGAAGGAGCCGGCGCAAGGCCAGCTGAAACCTTCGGCGTAAGCACACGCAGGCGCGCGGATTGTCAAGAATGGCAGCGATAATCGTGATGCGCGAAGCCGGCATTCCAGCTGTTCGCCGCAAGGAGGCGGCAGAGGCCGTCGCACCATGGTGTGAAGGTTTCAATACGTAGACAAGGCAGATGACCTTGTCCGGGCCCCGAAGGACAGGCCCGTTCTTCTGAAGGTCATGCGGCGCCGGCGAGCAGAAGCATGAAACGCGGACTCGACGGACAACCCGTTCCTCCGCTAAGCCGCTAATCATGAGCCTCATCACCACCACACAGGATCTGGCCGAGGCGTGCGCGCGGCTGGCCCAGCATCCCTTCGTCACGGTCGACACCGAATTCCTGCGGGAGACGACCTATTATCCGAAGCTCTGCCTGATCCAGCTCGCCTCGCCCGACGAGGCGGTGCTTGTCGATCCGCTCGCCCCCGAAATCGACCTCGCGCCCTTCCTGGCGCTGATGGCCGACCAGAACGTCGTCAAGGTGTTCCACGCCGCACGGCAGGACCTCGAGATCATCTGGATCATCGGCAAGATGCTCCCGACCCCGCTATTCGACACGCAGGTCGCCGCAATGGTCTGCGGCTATGGCGACTCCGTCGGTTACGAGCAGCTCGCCAACGACCTCGCCAAGGCGCGGATCGACAAATCCTCGCGCTTCACCGACTGGTCGCGCCGACCGTTGACCGAGGCGCAGCTGACCTATGCCGAGTCCGATGTCACCTATCTGCGTGACATCTATCTCGCCCTATCGGCCGATCTCGCCGCCAGCGGCCGTGAGGGCTGGGTTGCCGAGGAAATGGCGATCCTGAATTCGCCAGGCACCTATGAGGTCAGGCCCGAGAACGCCTGGCAGCGCCTGAAGGGCCGGATTCGCAAGCCCAAGGAAGTCGCGCTGCTGATGGAGATCGCCGCCTGGCGGGAGCGGGAGGCGCAAAGCCGCGACGTGCCGCGCCAGCGGGTGCTGAAGGACGATGCGCTGATGGATATCGTTCAGCGCGGTCCGCGCTCGGTCGAGGCGCTGGCGGAGCTTCGCTCCGTGCCGAACGGCTTCGAGCGCTCGCGGGCCGGCGGCGAGGTGCTCGCGGCGATCGAGCGCGGCCTGGCGCTCGATCCCAGGACCCTGCCCCGTCTCGAACGCGAGCGCGGACGCCCGACCAATGGCGCCGTACTCGACCTGCTCAAGGTGTTGCTGAAGGCGACCGCCGATGCCGAACGCGTCGCCCCCAAGATCCTGGCCTCGACCGACGATCTCGAGGCCATCGCCTCGGACGACCTGGCCGATGTACCGGCCCTGCAGGGTTGGCGCCGCGAAGTCTTCGGCAACAAGGCGCTGGCGCTGAAGAACGGGCAGCTGAGCCTGAAGATCTCCCGCGGGCGCGTGACCGTCGCCTGAGCGGCCGATGATCTAACCTTCTGCGCTTGCAGCAGCCTTCCCGAAAGCCGTCCGCGTTTCGGGCCTATGCCTTGCGTCAGAGACGCCCTGTCTCGTCGTCACGAGCGAAGCAATCCCCTCAGGCAGAGGCCGGGATTGCTTCGCCGCCGCGCCCCTCCCATGACAGACGAGGCTAAGGCCAGCGTCTCGTGCTGATGCTCACGCCGCCTTCTTTCGCTCGGCGATGCGCGCCAGATCGGTCAGCAACCGGCGCGTGCCCTTGAGCCGCTGCTCCGCCGTCTCGAAGTCGTCGATGAAGACGACGCGCATGTCGGGACGGACCTTGGCCAGCGTTCCCTGCTTCGCGACATAGCCGACCAGCCCCTCGGGATTGGCGAACTCGTTGTCGCGGAAAGCAACGATGATGCCCTTCGGTCCGGCCTCGACCTTCTCGACATTGGCCCGGCGGCAGAGCGCCTTGATCGCCACGATCTCCAGAAGTTGCTGCACTTCTTCCGGCAGCGGCCCGAAACGGTCGACCAGCTCGGCACCGAAGGATTGGATCTCGCCATCCTCGTCGAGCGTCGAGAGCCGCTTGTAGAGGGTCAGGCGCAGCGTCAGGTCGGTGACATAGTGCTCGGGGATCATCACCGGCGCGCCGATCTGGATACTTGGCGACCATTGGCTTTCGGCAACGATGTCGATGCCGGCCTTGAGCTGCGCCACCGCCTCCTCGAGCATCTGCTGGTAGAGTTCGTAGCCGACCTCCTTGATGTGCCCGGATTGCTCGTCGCCGAGCAGGTTGCCGGCGCCACGGATGTCGAGATCGTGGCTGGCGAGCTGGAACCCCGCACCMAACGTGTCGAGCGATTGCAGAACCTTCAGCCGGCGCTCGGCCTGCTCGGTCAGCTTGCGATTGGCCGGCATGGTGAAGAGCGCGTAGGCGCGGATCTTCGAGCGGCCGACGCGCCCGCGCAGCTGATAGAGCTGGGCGAGGCCGAACATGTCGGCGCGATGCACGATCAGGGTGTTAGCCGTCGGGATATCGAGCCCGGACTCGACGATCGTGGTCGAGAGCAGAACGTCGTACTGGCCCTCGTAGAAGGCCGTCATCACGTCCTCGAGCTGGCCCGCCGCCATCTGGCCATGGGCAATGCCGACCTTGGCCTCGGGTACCTGCTTGTCGAGGAAGTCCTTGACCTCGGCGATGTCCTCGATGCGCGGCACGACATAGAAGCTGCGGCCACCACGATAGCGCTCGCGCAGCAACGCCTCGCGCACGATCAGCGGATCGAACGGCGTGACGAAAGTCCGCACGGCCAACCGGTCGACCGGCGGGGTCGCAATGATCGAGAGCTCGCGCACACCCGTCATGGCGAGTTGGAGCGTACGCGGTATCGGCGTGGCCGACAGCGTCAGCATATGCACCTCGGCGCGGAACTCCTTCAGCCGCTCCTTGTGGTTGACGCCAAAATGCTGCTCCTCGTCGACGATGACGAGGCCGAGATCCTTGAACTCGACGCCCTTGCCGAGCAGGGCATGGGTACCGACGACGATGTCCATGGTGCCGTCGGCGATGCCCTGCTTGACCGCCTTGAGATCCTGAGCCGAGACGAAGCGCGAGGCCTGGCCGACCTTCACCGGCAACCCCGCAAAGCGCTCGGCGAAATTCCGGTAATGCTGGCGGGCGAGCAATGTCGTCGGCACCACGACCGCGACCTGCTTGCCGGCCAGCGCCGTCGTGAAGGCGGCACGCAGCGCCACCTCGGTCTTGCCGAAGCCGACATCGCCGCAGACCAGGCGGTCCATCGGCCGACCGGCCGCGAGATCGTCCAGTACCGCATCGATCGTGTTCTGCTGGTCTTCCGTTTCCTCGAACGGGAAGCGAGCCCGGAATTCATCATAGAGCCCGTCCGGCGGAACGAGGCGCGGCGCCTCCTTCAGCGCGCGGGCGGCAGCGATCTGGATCAGCTTGCCCGCCATCTCGCGGATGCGCTGCTTCAGCTTGGCCTTGCGCGCCTGCCAGCCACCGCCGCCAAGCCGGTCAAGAGGAACCTCGGTGTCCTCCGAGCCATAGCGCGAGAGCAGCTCGATATTCTCGACCGGCAGGAACAGCTTGGCATCGCCCGCATAGTGGATTTCGAGACAATCATGCGGCGCTCCGGCCGCCGTGATGCTCTGCAATCCAATGAAGCGGCCAATGCCGTGATCGACATGGACGACAAGGTCGCCGGGCGCGAGCGATGACAGCTCGGCGATGAAATCCTGCGGCCGGCGCGTCTTGCGGCGCGGGCGCACGAGGCGGTCGCCCAGGATGTCCTGCTCGCCGATGACCGCAAGCTTGCCGGCCTCGAAGCCGGTCTCGAAGCCCCAGACCGCGAGTGCCGTGATGCCGGGCTTCAGATCGAAGGCCGCGCGCAGGGACCCCGTGGTCTGTACGGTCTTGAGGCCATGATCGGCCAGCACATGGGCCAGGCGTTCGCGGGAGCCCTCCGACCATGCCGCAAGGATGACGCGCCGGCCATCGGCCTGCAGCGCTTTCACATGGGCGACCGCCGCATCGAAGACGCTGCCGGCATTGTCGGCGCGCTCGGCCGCAAAGCTTCGACCCTGGCGGGCGCCGAGATCGACGATCAGCTTGCCGTCGCTATCGGGCAGCTGGAACGGCGTCAGCGACGCGACGCCGGCATTGTCGATCACGCCGCGCCATTCGGCCGGGGACAGGTAGAGCGCATCGGGTGGCAACGGCTTGTAGGGCGTCCCTCCCGTGCCGCCCTGGTCGAGGGCGGCCTTGCGCGCATCGTAGTAGTCCTTGATCAGGCTGATGCGCTCGCCGACCGCATCCTCGGCCTGCGCGTCGAGAACCAGCGGCACATCCGGCAGATAGGTGAAGAGCGTGTCGAGCCGGTCGGCCAGCAAGGGCAGCCAATGCTCGAGCCCCGCAGGCCGCCGGCCTTCGCTGACCGCCTCGTAGAGCATGTCGTCACGGCCGGGCGTGCCGAAGCTCGTGATATAGGACTGGCGAAAGCGCTTGATGCTCTCGCTCGTCATCTGCGCCTCGGACATCGGCACGAGATCGAGTCCGCGCAACTGGCCCGTGGTGCGCTGCGTCTCGGGGTCGAAGGTCCGGATCGATTCCAACGCGTCGCCGAAGAAGTCGAGGCGGATCGGCGCAGGCATGCCGGGCGGAAAGAGATCGACGATGCCACCGCGCACCGCGAACTCGCCGGTCTCGCGCACCGTCGAGGTCCGCAGGTAGCCGTTCATGTCGAGCCAGCGTGCGAGTTGCTCTGTGTCGACCATGTTGCCTGGCGCAGCCGAAAAGCTCTCCGAGGCCACCTTGCTGAAGGCCGGCACGCGCTGCAGCGCGGCGTTGACCGTCGTCAGCAGCAGACGCGGCTTGTCGCCTGACTTGGTCTTGGCCAGTCGCGACAACGTCGTCATGCGATGGGCCACGATGGCAGGAGCCGGCGAGACGCGGTCATAGGGCTGGCAGTCCCAGGCCGGGAAGCTCATCACCTCCAGATCGGGCGCCACGAACTGGAGCGCATTTTCCAGAACCTGCAGCCGCTGCCCGTCACGCGCGACGAAGACGAGCATTGCCGCGCCTTCCACCTTCTTCGCCCGGGTCCGGACGAGATCGGCAAGGACGACGGCGTCGAACCCGTCCGGCACGCTGGCGAGCGTCGGCTTGTCGCCCCGCTTCAGCGCGTCGAGGATGCGGTCGATCTGCAGCTTGGCGAGCTGGGCGGGGGGCGGAATGCTCATATCGGATTGTCGCTGCGTGCTCAGACGTGAATCGGCTTGCTGTGGTTGTGGAACGCCTTCAGCCGTCGGAACACGGCCGTATCGTAGTTCACCGGCACCTCGGCCTCTCCTGTGATCCAGGACAGCAGGTCTCGGTCGAGAACCTCGATCAGTTGCTCGAACTCGTCGAGTTCGGCATCGCTCAACGTGCCGATCTCGGCGTCGGCGAAGCGGCCCATGATCAGGTCCGTCTCCCGCATGCCGCGATGCCAGGCACGGAACAGGATCTTGCGGCGGCGCGGATCGAGATCGGCACTGGTGCGGGAAGAGCCACTCATCGTAAGCCTCGCATGAAATGCAAATGGCGGAACGGGCCGGCCCCGTCGCGGAACCTGCCGATGCAGGCTATATAGCGATGGCGTCGGGGCGAGTCAGTGGCCGAACCGCCGCGTTTCCCGCAATTCCGGTTCCCACCCGAGGCAGATGCGTCCTTCCCTGCTTGATCCGCTCTTTGCTCCCGCGACGATATTGCCCGGCGTCGGCCCCAAGCTCGGCAAGCTTCTGGACAAGCTGCTCGGCGACGAGACGCAGCCAGCGCGGGTCGTCGACCTGCTCTTCCACCTTCCCACGGGCGCGATCGATCGTCGCCCCAGCGCCAGCATCGCCGACGCTCCGGTCGGCGATGTCGCGACCTTTTCGGCCCGTGTCACCGAGCATCGCCCGGCCCCGCCCGGCAAGGCCAAAGCTCCCTATCGCGTCATCGTCGAGGACGAGACCGGGGACGTGACCCTGGTCTTCTTCCATGCCGATGTCCGCCATCTCCAGCAGACGTTGCCGGTCGGCGAGTTCCGCATCATCTCGGGCAAGCTCGAGCTCTGGGACGGTATGCGCCAAATGGTCCACCCCGACCGCATCATGGATGCCCGGGCCTTCGCCAGCCTGCCGTCGATCGAGCCGGTCTACGGCCTGACCGAAGGCATCGGGCCCCGCGTCATGACACGCATCGTGGCAGCAGCGGCGGAAAAATGTCCGGAGCTCGCCGAATGGCAGGACCGCAGCTTTCTGCAGAAGGCCGGCTTCGCCTCCTTCGCCGAGGCCATCCGTGCCCTACACCACCCGCCGGACCTGCGCGCCGTCGAGGGTGACACGATCGCACGCAGGCGCGTTGCCTATGACGAATTGCTGGCGAGCCAGATCGCGCTTGCCCTGGTGCGCCGGCAGCAGAAGAAGGCAGCCGGGCGCGTCACCGCCGGTGACGGCCGCATGCTCAAGGCGATCGAAGCAGCCCTGCCCTTTTCGCTCACCGATGGCCAGCGCCAGGCCGTGGCCGATATCCATTCGGACATGGAGAAGCCCGAGCGCATGCTGCGTCTGCTGCAGGGCGATGTCGGCTCGGGAAAGACCGTTGTCGCCCTGATGGCGATGGTCGCAGCCGCCGAAGCCGGCCGGCAATCGGTGTTGATGGCGCCAACCGAAATCCTGGCGCGCCAGCATGCCGAACGGCTGGCGCCGCTGGCAGAAACGGCCGGGCTCAAGCTCGCCCTGCTGACCGGCCGCGAGAAAGGCGCCGGCCGACGCCAGGTGCTCGAGCGGTTGGCGAGCGGCGAGATCGCCATCGTGGTCGGCACCCATGCGCTGTTCCAGGAAGGCGTCGTCTTCCACGATCTCGCGCTGGCGGTGGTCGACGAACAGCACCGTTTCGGCGTCCATCAGCGCCTGATGCTGGGCTCGAAGGGCGAGGCCGTCGACGTGCTGGTCATGACGGCAACGCCGATCCCGCGCACCTTGGCGCTGACCTGGTTCGGAGACATGGATGTCTCGGTGCTCGCCGAGAAGCCGGCCGGCCGCAAACCGATCTCGACACGCGCGATCTCGCTCGAACGCTATGACGAGGTCGTTGGCGCAGTCGGCCGCGCGGTGGAGGCCGGCGCGCAGGTCTATTGGGTCTGCCCGCTCGTTCAGGAATCGGACACGCTCGATGTCGCCGCCGCGCAGGAGCGCTTCGAGGAACTGGGGGGGCACTTCGGCGCCAGGGTCGGGCTGCTGCATGGCCAGATGCCCGGGCGCGACAAGGACGCTGCGATGGCGGCCTTCGTTGCCGGCGAGACGCGCATCCTGGTGTCGACCACCGTCATCGAGGTCGGGGTCGACGTGCCCAATGCCAGCGTCATGGTGATCGAGCATGCCGAGCGCTTTGGCTTGGCCCAGCTCCACCAGCTACGCGGGCGGATCGGGCGCGGCTCGGCCGCATCGACCTGCCTCCTGCTCTATAAGGGGCCGTTGGGTCCGGTCGCGGAAGCGCGATTGACCATCATGCGCGAGACCGAGGACGGCTTTCGGATTGCCGAGGAAGATCTGCGCCTGCGTGGCGAAGGCGAGGTGCTCGGCACGCGCCAGTCCGGATCCCCCGACTGGCGCGTTGCCCGCCCCGAAATCGATGGCGATCTGCTGGCCGCCGCTCGCGATGATGCGCGGCTCCTGATAGAGCGCGACCCGCACCTCGCCGGCGAACGCGGCGAAGCCGTCAGGACGCTGCTCTATTTGTTCGAGAGGGACGTCGCGATCAAGCTTTTGCGCGCCGGCTAGATCGTCGGACCGGATATCGTATCCGGTCCGACGATCTAGCCATCTGTGATTGCATCGGCTTTCCCGAAAACCGCAATCCACTTTTCGGGCCGATGCTTTAGCGCTGGAGATCCTGCGGGAGATCAATCCCGATCAAGCGGCCGTAGCGCGGGATCGGCATCGTCCGGGTGTGCCTTCGTGAGAACCACAATGGACCCAATCAGCAAAGCCGTGTGGTGCGTCGAGAGCCGCTTCGCCTCCGGGATCTCGCTCGACGAGATCGCCTCGGTCAGCGGCGTCTCGCGCTTCCATCTCTGCCGCGCCTTCGGCAACGCGACCGGCCGCTCGGTGATGCGCTATGTGCGCGAACGCCGGCTGACCGAAGCCGCCCGGAGACTGGCGAATGGCGCGCCGGACATCCTCTCCGTCGCGCTGGACTGGGGGTACGGCTCTCACGAGGCCTTCACCCGCGCCTTTCGCGAGCAATTCGGCCTCACGCCCGAAGAACTGCGCGAGCGGCGCGACCTCTCGGCGCTCAAGCTCGTGGAGCCCATCGTCATGGACGCAAGCCCAACCGTTATCCTGGAAGAACCCCGCTCACTGACCGGCAAGAGCATGCTCGTTGCCGGGTTCGGCAGCCGCTACACCTATGAGACCACTGCCGGCATTCCGTCGCTCTGGCAGAAGCTCACCCCGCATTTCGGCCATGTCCCGGGCCAGATCGGGGGCATCGGCTACGGGGTCTGCTACAACGCCGACGACGAGGGCAGCTTCGACTATCTCGCTGGCGTCGAGGTGAAATCCTTTTCCGACCTGCCACCCGAATTCGACCGCATCCGCATTCCCGAGCAGAACTATGTCGTGTTCCTGCATCACGGCCATATCTCGGGCATCAAGGGCACATTCGACGCAATCTGGCGCGACTGGCTGCCGAAGAAGGGCTGGAAAGCCTCGGAAGGGCCGAGCTTCGAGCGCTATGACGAGCGCTTCGATCCGCAAAGCGGTACCGGAACCGTCGAAATCTGGGTTCCGTTGAAGGCCTGACGACCTCCCGGACCAAAAAGGACGGCAAGTCCGCAGATCAGTTCTGGGACTTGCCGTTGCCTGGTGGCGCCTTCGAGCCATTCTCCCCCGGCTGGATCAGCCCGGCGGACATGATGAGCTTGGCGCCGTCCTCCACGGAGATTGAAAGCTCCACCACCTCGCGACGCGGCAGGTAGAAGAAGAAACCCGTGGTCGGGTTCGGCGTGCAGGGCAGGAAGACGCCGATCTGTTCGCTGCCATCCGGCAGCCGTGAGCTGATCTCGGGCGCCGCCTCCTGAGAGATGAAAACGATGGACCACATGCCCGGCTGCGGGAACTGCACCATGCCGACCTTGCGGAACGATGTGCCCGATTGCGAGAATATCGTCTCGAAAACCTGCTTCACGCCCTTGTAGAGGCCGCGGATCACCGGCATCCGGTGCAGGATCGCCTCCCCAGCATCGAGCAGGGTACGCCCGACCAGGTTGGCCGTCAGGAAGCCGAGCAGCGTCAAGCCGATCAATCCGATCACCAGCCCGAAGCCGGGGATCGGATAAGGCAGATAGGTCTCGGGCAGATAATTGTTGGGGATCAGCGGCTTCACCACCCCGTCGATCAGGTTGATGAACCACCAGGTCACCGAAGCGGTGATCGCCAGCGGCCCCGCGATCACGAGCCCGGTCAGGAAATAGCGGCGTAGCCGCGTGCCCGCAGTCGGCCGCAGCAAATCCGGCTGAAGCATGTGGCTGGGATCAGGAGGGCCGTCTAACGTCATGGCGGTCCGGGAATCCGATCTCCACAGGGCGTGCTTGCCTCGGCGGCGCTGCATCGCGATATGAGCAGGATAGCCGAGCCGGTGCTGCTGACCAGCCCCGTCTCACGTGCCGACGCGAATGCGGATGGATTTCGTGACCGAAACACCCCGGCAACTCCGCCGCTGGTACAGGCCGCTGATGTTCGCCGCTGGTTGGGTGTTCACGGGAATCGGGGTTATCGGCCTCGTGCTGCCGCTGATGCCGGGAACAGTCTTCCTGATTCTCGCGGCCTGGTGCTTTTCGCGGTCTTCGCCTCGCTTCGAGGCCTGGCTGCTTGGCCATCCCAGGCTGGGTCCGCACGTCCGTCGCTGGCGCGCAACCGGCGCGATCGACCGTCGGGCGAAATGGATCGCCTGCGGCTCCATGCTGTTCAGCTTCGGACTGGTGGCGCTGAGCGACGCTCCGCCTGTCGCGCTCTGGGCCAGCGGCGCCAGCCTGCTCGCCGCCGGAAGCTATGTCGCGAGCCGGCCGGAGCCGACCCGCCAGGATTGATCACTCGACCGAGGATTGATCACTCGACAGTGACGGATTTTGCCAGGTTGCGCGGCTGGTCGACGTCCTTGCCCATGAAGACGGCCGTTTGATAGGCGATCATCTGGATCGGGACTGCATAGACGATCGGTGCGAAGAGCGGGTCCATATCCGGCATCACGATCGTCACCTCGGGCTCGATGCCACATTCGGCAGCGCCCTTGGCGTCGGTGATCAGGATGATCCGGCCGCCACGTGCCGCGACCTCCTGCATGTTGGAGGCGGTCTTCTCGAACAGCGTATCATGCGGTGCGATGACGATGACCGGCATGTCCTCGTCGATCAGTGCGATAGGACCATGCTTCAGCTCACCTGCCGGATAACCTTCGGCGTGTATATAGCTGATTTCCTTGAGCTTCAGAGCGCCTTCGAGCGCCATCGGGAAGCTCGTGCCCCGGCCGAGATAGAGCACGTCGCGTGCCTTCGACAGCTTTCGGGCGAGCTTCTCGATCTCGGGTTCCAGCGTCAATGCCTGCGCCATCAATCCCGGCAGCGCGATCAGCTCGCGGACATATCGGGCCTCTTCCGCCTCCGAAAGCGTGCCGCGGGCGCGAGCCGCCGCAAGGGCCAGGCTCGCGAGCGCGGTCAACTGGCAGGTAAAGGCCTTGGTCGAAGCCACGCCGATCTCCGGCCCGGCCAGGGTCGGCGCCACGACATCGCTCTCTCGCGCGATTGTCGAGGTCGGCACGTTCACGACGGCAAGGACGTGCTGCCCTTCCTGACGGGCGTAGCGCAGGCAGGCAAGCGTATCGGCGGTTTCACCCGATTGCGAAACGAAGAGCGCGAGACCGTCCTTGGGCAGCGGCGCCTCGCGATAGCGGAACTCGGAGGCGACATCGATCTCGACGGGCAACCGCGCCAGCTTCTCGAACCAGTACTTCGCCGTCAGTCCCGCATAATAGGCGGTTCCGCAGGCCGAGATGGACAGCCGCGACAGCGCCTTCCAGTCAAAGGGGGCATCGAAGGGCAGGCGCACGGTTCCCGCAGCCATGTCCAGATACTTCGTCAGCGTATGGCCGACGACCTCCGGCTGCTCGTGGATCTCCTTGGCCATGAAATGATGGTAGTTGCCCTTCTCGACCAGGAAGGTGCCGGCGGCGACCCGCTGCGCGCGACGCTCCACCTGCGCGCCCGTGACGTCGTAGAAGGTCGCGCCTTTGCGATGGAGCACGACCCAATCGCCTTCTTCCAGATAGGCGATGAGATTGGTGAAAGGGGCCAACGCCAACGCGTCAGAGCCGAGATACATCTCGCCATCGCCGACGCCGACCGCGAGCGGCGAGCCCTTGCGAGCGCCGATCAACAGGTCTTCCTCGCCCTGGAACAGGAATGCGAGGGCAAAGGCACCGCGCAGGCGTGGCAGGCTGGCTGCAACCGCCGCAACCGGATTCTTGCCCCGCTCCATCTCGCTGGTGACGAGATGGGCGACGATCTCGGTATCGGTCTCGGTCTCGAAGACGCGGCCCGCAGCTTCGAGCTCGGCGCGCAGCTCGCGGAAGTTCTCGATGATGCCGTTATGCACGACCGCGAGCTTCTCGGTCGCATGCGGGTGAGCATTGGTCTCGTTTGGCTTGCCATGCGTCGCCCAGCGCGTATGGCCGATGCCGATCATCCCATCGAGCGGCTCGTTCGACAGGCGGATCTCGAGGTTCCTGAGCTTGCCCTCGGCACGGCGGCGCGTGAGCAGACCCTTCTCCAGCGTCGCGACGCCGGCGGAATCATAACCCCGATATTCGAGCCGCCGCAGCGCCTCGACCACCTGAATGGCTACGGCTTCCTTGCCCAGGATCCCCACAATGCCACACATGCCCGACCTCTTTGAGTGTTGCCGTTGCCGGCCCGTGTAGCTGCGAACGCCAAAAACACCCAATCACGTTGAATGTCAGACTGTGAACAGGCGGTTTCGGCGTCGATTCAATCCGTATTCTTGGCCGCGCTCAGCTTCCTGACCTTTGCCCTATCTCGGAACACCTTCGCCCAACCGTCCCGCCCGACTTGCCTGCCGCGAGCGATCGCCAGCCCGTCAGGCGGAACATCGGAGGTGATGACCGAACCGGAGCCGACATAAGCCCCATCGCCGATCGTCACCGGGGCAACCAGCGACGAGTTCGAACCGACAAAGGCGCCGGCACCGATGGTCGTCTTGTATTTGAAGAATCCGTCATAATTACAGGTGATCGTACCGGCACCGATATTGGCCTCGGCGCCGACGCTCGCATCCCCGATATAGGTGAGATGGCTGACCTTGGCTCCTTCCCCGATATCCGCCGCCTTGATCTCCACGAAGTTCCCGACCTTGGCCTTGCGCGCCAGCTTCGCGCCGGGGCGCAGCCGGCCATAAGGCCCGACACTCGCCTGCGGGCCAACCTCGGCGCCCTCCAGATGCGAGAAGGCATGAATCACCGCGCCATCGGCAACGCTGACGCCGGGGCCAAAAACGACATTGGGTTCGATCAGGACATCGCTGCCGATTGTCGTGTCGTAGCTGAAGAACACGGTCTCGGGCGCAATCAGCGTCGCACCCTCCTTCATTACCGCCAGGCGCTTGCGGCGCTGGAACTCTGCTTCCGCAGCAGCGAGTTGGGCGCGGTCATTGACGCCCTGCACTTCGCTTTCGGGGGCGCTCAGCGCGACCACCTTCAAGCCTTTGGCGCGAGCGAGCGCCGGGGCGTCGGTCAAATAGAATTCGTTCTGGGCGTTCGAGCTGCCGATTGAATCGAGAATGGCAAGTGCGTGCCGACCGTCCAAGGCCATCAGCCCGGCATTGCAGAACCGGATCGTCCGCTCGGCCGCGCTCGCATCCTTGTGCTCGACGATCGCTTCCAGCACGCCGTCGCGCATCACAAACCGCCCGTAGCCAGTCGGGTCGGCAGCCTCGAATCCCAGCGCCACAACCGGCGCACCATCGGCGAGCCCAGCCCGCAGCGACAGGAAGGTCTCGGGCCGAACCAGCGGCGTATCCGCGAAGGCGACGAGGATATCGTCATAGCCCTCGGCCAGCGCCGCACGCGCCGCCAGCACCGCATGCGCCGTGCCGCGGCGCTCGGCCTGGACGAAGACGCGTGCCGACGGCAGGAGCGCCTCGACCTCGGCTGCGACGTCCGGCCGATCCGGCCCGATCACCACCGCGACCGCATCTGCCCCCGCCGCAGCAACTGCCGCGAGCGCATGACCGAGCAGCGAGCGGCCGGCCATCTCATGCAGCACCTTCGGGCGCTGCGATTTCATCCTTGTGCCCTCGCCCGCGGCGAGAATAACTGCAAGGCAGGTACGTCCGGGCTGTATTTCGGTCATGATTGTCGGCTTCCCTGCGGATCTAGCCTTTCGCTCCCGTGACCCTGACGGTGTCGCGTGGGCGATTTGGTGCATGGTGGCATTGCGGTCGCCGTGGATAGCCGATCCTGATGGCATTTGCCAAAACCTCCGGAGAGATCTTCGGCCGGCGTATTCGAGGGGCGAGACGCAATGGCAATACCTTTCCGCCGGCAACGCAAACGCGTTGCCCAAGTCGCTGGCCGCACGCAATTTTTAAGCGGCGACCGCTTTTCAGCCAGCCGGGAAATGATCTAGAAGCGCTGGGGTGCGACTGCGCCGCCCGCGTATGTTGGAAATAATGTCGAAATCCTTGAATCGCCGATGGTTTCTGGAGGGTGCGGCGTACAGCCTCGCCGCCGCGCCGCTTATGGGCACGAGCCCTGCATTTTCTCAGGCCAGCTGGGCCGCAACTGTACAGTCGGTGATCGCGGAAGGTCAGCGTTTCGATGCCGCACTGGTTGTCGAGGCCGCCCGCATGCTGTCGCGGCGCCCGATGGTTCCGGTGACGACCAATGATCTGCCCGAAGGCTACGCCACCCTGCCCTTCGACCAGTTCTCCGGGATTCGTGCGCAACCCGGCGGCCTGATCTGGGCTGGAGAGAACCGCGGCTTCACGGTCGAGCCGCTGCATCGCGGCTACGTCTTTTCTGCTCCCGTCAGCCTGTTCACGGTCGAAGACGATGTCGTGCGCCGCGTTGCGTTCGATCGCGGCAAGTTCGACTACGGCAAGGTTGCTCCCCCCCCGGCGGGCGTCGATCTGCAGTTCTCCGGCTTCCGGGTCTCCGCCGGGCTCGAGCGGCCTTACGAGGTTGCGATCTTCCAGGGCGCGACCTTCTTCCGCGCCGTGGCGCGCGGCCAGAACTTCGGTGCGCTGGCGCGCGCGCTGATCCTGCGTCCCGGCGAGACGCGGGGCGAGGAGATTCCCTTCTTCCGCGCCTTCTGGATCGAGCGCCCCAATCCGGCATCGGGCATGCTCGTGATTCACGCCCTGCTCGATTCCGAGAGCCTGTCAGGTGCGGCCCGGATGACTCTGCGCCCCGGCGACGTCACATTCATCGATGTCGAGATGACCCTGTTCGCGCGGCAGGTGTTGGACCATGTCGGCTTCGGCTGCACCACGGGCACCTTCATGTCGGGGCCTCAGAGCCGCCGGACCTTCGACGACGTCCGCCCGGCCGTGCACGAGGTCTCCGGTGTCCAGATGCTCACCGGCGCCGGCGAATGGATCTACCGCCCGGTCAGCAACCCGACCAATCTGCAGGTCTCTTCTTTCGTCGACACCAATCCGCGCGGCTTCGGTCTCGTCCAGCGGGAGCGCGATCCGGCAGCGTTCCAGGATGACGACCAGCGCTTCGAGCTTCGCCCCAGCGTCTGGATGGAGCCGCTTGGAGAATGGGGAGCCGGTTCAGTCCAGCTGATCGAGATCCCAAGCGATTCCGACATCAACAGCAACATCATTTCCTACTGGCGGCCGCGCCAGCCGATCGCCGCGGGCAGCGAAACCACGATCGCCTATCGCCAGGCCTGGTGCTGGCAGCCACCCGAGCGACCACCGCTCGCCCTGGCCACGCGCATGCGTCAAGGCCGCGGCACGCAGGGTCGGCGTCGACGGTTCATGGTCGAGTTCACAGGTGACAAGCTGGCGGACCCCGCTGTGGTTGCCGCGACGCGCGCCAATATCACGGCGACGACCGGGGCGATCCAGGGTTTGCGTCTTTGGCCTTATCCGGAACGCAAGCTGATGCGGGTCCGCTTCGAGGTCGACCCTGGCAATGAGAATCTCTCCGAACTGCGCCTTGTGCTCGAAGCCGGCGGCCAGCCCGTATCGGAAACGTGGTTGAATCGATGGACGTGGTGACCGAGATGCCGCCGCGCGCGGTCGAAACCGCTCCCCGTCCGGGCTTGCCCCGTCCGGAGGCAGCGACCCCGCCTGAGAACCGGCTGGTGATGCCGGTCCAGTCCTTCCGCAGCTGGAAGGCCTCGGAACGCCGCAAGCCCGCCGCACCATTGGCCTGGACGACGCCGTGGCTGAAGCGCCTCTTCGTCTTCGGTGGCGGTCTCGCGCTCACCGCCTATGGCGCCTGGGAAATGTACCATGTCGTGTCGGTCAGCCGCACGACCTTCCTGCAGTACGTCTTGCTGCTGCTGTTCACGGTCAATTTCTCGTGGATCGCACTCGCCTTCACCAGCGCACTGATGGGGTTCTTCGGCCTGCTGTTTAGGACCGGCCGGACCGAACGGGCGGAATCCCTCCAGCATCGCACCGTCGTGGTGATGCCGATCTACAACGAGTCGACCGCGCGAACCTTCGCGGCGCTGGCCGCGATCCGGGAATCGGTAGAGGCCACGGGCCTCGGGGCGCATTTCGACTATTTCATCGTCTCGGACACGACCAATCCTGATGTCTGGATCGCCGAGGAGCGCGCCTTTCTCGCTCTGCGTGAACGGCTCGGCCCCGGCGCGCGCGTCTACTACCGGCACCGCCCGAAGAACCATCACCGCAAGGCCGGCAACATCGCCGATTTCGTCACCCGTTGGGGCGGTGACTACGAGCACATGGTCGTGCTCGACGCCGACAGCCTGATGACCGGCACCTGCATCGTGCGCCTCGCTGTCGCGATGGAGGCCGATCCCGACGCAGGAATCATCCAGTCGCTGCCGCTGATCATCAATCGCAACACCTTCTTCGCGCGGCTGCAGCAATTCGCGGCACGGGTCTACGGACCGGTGATCGCGACCGGCCTCGCCATGTGGTCGGGCCGCGACGGCAATTACTGGGGCCATAACGCGATCATTCGCACCAAGGCCTTCGCCGATCATTGCGGACTGCCCGATCTGAACGGCAAGCCGCCCTTCGGCGGACATGTCTTGAGCCATGACTTCGTCGAGGCCGCGCTGATGCGCCGCGCCGGCTGGTCGGTCTATATGCTTCCCGACCTGACGGGTTCGTATGAGGAGAGCCCGCCCTCCCTGATCGACATATCAGTGCGCGACCGCCGCTGGGCGCAGGGCAATCTCCAGCACTCGCGCATCATCGGCGCGAAGGGTTTCGTCTGGTCGACGCGCCAGCATTTCGCCACCGGCATCATGGGCTATCTCGCCTCGCCGTTCTGGTTGATGCAGCTCGTGGTCGGCATCCTGATCGTGCTGCAGGTCAATTACGCGCGCCCTGAATACTTCACCCAGGAGTTCACGCTCTTCCCGGTCTGGCCGCGCTTCGACCCCGAGCGCGCCTTGAACCTGTTCGCCCTCACCATGGCGATCCTGCTCGCACCAAAGCTCTTTGGGCTGCTGCTGACCCTGTTCGACGGCAAGCTGCGGCGCGCCTGCGGCGGTACCATCCGGCTGATTCTCTCGTCGCTGCTCGAGATCCTGTTCTCCGCCTTCTTCGCGCCGATCATGATGCTGATCCAATCGGGTTCGGTCTTCCAGATCCTGCTCGGACGCGACACGGGCTGGAACCCGCAGCGCCGCGACGACGGCTCGATTCCGTTGAAGGACATCATCCGGCGCCACCGAATGCACACCGCACTCGGCGCCATCGCCGGTATCTCGGCCTTCATGATCGCGACCTCGCTCTTCGCTTGGATGTCGCCGACGATCGTGGGTCTCGTGCTGGCCATTCCGCTGTCCTGGGCATCGGGCCAGCTCGCGCTCGGGCTCTGGCTGAAGCGGCACAAGCTCCTGGTGACGCCGGAGGAAGGCGACCCGCCGGCGATCGCGCTGCGTGCCAATGCGCTGCAGGAGGAATTCGCCAAGGCGGGCTTCGACGAAGCCGACGGCCTCAAGGCGCTGCATGCCGATCCGCGCCTGCGTGCCGAGCACGACATGATGCTCCCCGAGGGGCATCCGCGCCGCCGCGGTGAAGTCGAGCCCGAGCGCGCCGTCGCACAGGCAAAGCTGGTCGACGCGGAAACGATCGACGAGGCCGCGATCTGGCTGAAGCCGAGGGAACGTATGGTCGTGCTTCACGACCGCGCTCTGGTTGGCTTGCTGTCCTCGTTGCAGCCGTCGAAGGACTAGACGGGGAAGCTCGTCAGTTTCGGAGCGACGGCGGGGGACGGGAAACAGATCGCCGGTCGTCGTCTGCCCTGCATACCCGCGACGCTGCGCTTGAGCGTCAGCCATTCGCTACATGGCCGCCTTCTGAGCGCCCGGTCGCTTCGCAAGCGGCTGCGGCCTCAGAGCACGCTGCATTCAAACCAGCATCCCGGCCGGGCGGCTTCGGCGGCTCGGAGCTGTGGCCCATGCGGGAAGAGAGCCTTCACTGGCCCGGTCAGGGTTCCCTGGGCTTTCCGGTCGCCGGAAGATCCGCGGTTCCGCATCATCCCAGCCGAAATCACCAGCCTCGTGCCAACGCGCATTCGCCGTCTGGCGCTTAAGTCCTCGGGCTGCTCACTGCCTGGTGAGGACATCCTGGATCGCCCGAGCGGCGACGGCGTGGCCATTCTCGTTCCAGTGAGCATCCGCCGCGAACTCGAATCGCCGCTGGTTGCGAGCCCAGTCCTCGGCGAAGACGGGGTGCAGGTCGAGGAAGGCGATCCCCGCCCGTGATGCGGCCTCGGCGGCGATACGGTTGAGCTTCAGCGCCGGGCTGTCGGGGCGGCCGGCGTAGATCGCGCTGCGATCGCCATCCATGGCCACCAGCAACTGGGCGCCGATACTGCGGGCCTGCGCCGCAAGGCGGACCATCATGTAATCCGTCGCGGCGCGGATATCGGCCTCGCGACTCAGCACCGACGCGACATCGATATTGGCCGCAAAGCGCGTATCCTCGGCCTGGGCCGGCCCGAGGAACGCATCCAGCAGAGCCTGCGGGCGCACCTGCCAGCGATAGAGGAAATAGCGCGCCGTCGCGGTCTGCCTGAGCCACTCCACGGCGCGGGGACGCCAAGGCTCAGGCGCGATCTCGCCTAGAACCTTGCCGCCCTCGACACGCAGCTTCAGGAAGCTCGACGTATACCGGCCCGGCGTGAAGACAAAGCTCTCGTCGAAGTCGTTATGGACCAGCAGCACGACGATCTGGTCCGGCCTCGCCGCCAGCACCTCACGGTCGATCATCTGGATATATTGGCTGAAGGGTGCCCCGGCGATGGCGTAGCGGTAGACCTCGACGGGGCCCGCGCTGGCAAGGCCACCCTGAATCACGTCGGCGACGCTGCGCCCGACCGGAACCTGCAGGGCCTCGACGAAGCTGTCGCCGACAAAGGCGACCCGTCGACGCCCGGGAATGCGCTCGGCCGGATAATCCGGCAAGGGCGAATTCCACCCCTTGGCGTTGATCGAGAATGGCGCCGCGATCTCGTCGCGCACGCGCCAGACGCCGGTCTGGTTCGGAGCATAGCGCACGAGTTCATTGGCGAAGTCGTTGCGCGGCACGTCGCTGCCCGGCAGCACGAAGCGAAACAGAACAAGCTCGCAAAACGCGAGAAACACCAGCAGGCTGGCCAGCGACACGCCAAGATTGATCAGGCCGTTGCGCAGGCGGGAGCGAGGTTTCTCCACCGTCATGCTCCCGCTCATTGCTCTAGTCGATATCCTCGACTTCGACCTCGGTGCCATAGACGCGCTGCGCGAGCGACGCCTCCATGAACGGGTCAAGATCACCGTCGAGCACGTCCGACGGCGCCGTCGAGCTCACTCCGGTGCGCAGGTCCTTCACCAGCTGATAGGGCTGCAGCACATAGGAGCGAATCTGGTGGCCCCAGCCGATATCGGTCTTGGAGGCCGCCTCGGCATTCGCCTTTTCCTCGCGCTTCTTCAGCTCGACCTCGTAGAGGCGGGCGCGCAGCATGTCCCACGCCTTGGCGCGGTTCTTGTGCTGTGAACGCTCCTGCTGGCAGGTGACCGCAATCCCCGTCGGGATATGCGTGATGCGCACCGCCGAATCGGTCGTGTTGATGTGCTGCCCGCCGGCGCCCTGGGCGCGGTAGGTGTCAATCCGGCAATCCGATTCCTTGACGTCGATAACGATCCGGTCGTCGACGACGGGATAGACCCAGACGGATGCGAAGCTGGTCTGCCGGCGGGCGTTCGAATCGAATGGCGAGATGCGCACGAGCCGGTGCACGCCCGATTCGGTCTTCAGCCAGCCATAGGCATTGTGGCCCTTGAACTGCAGCGTCGCCGACTTGATGCCGGCCTGATCGCCATCCTGATAGTCGAGCATCTCGACCTTGAACTTCCGCCGCTCGCCCCAGCGCCGGTACATGCGCAGCAGCATCTCGGCCCAGTCCTGGCTTTCGGTACCGCCGGCGCCAGGATGGATTTCGACATAGGTATCGAGCATGTCGGCCTCTCCGGAGAGCAGTGTCTCGACCTGCCGGCGTGCCGCTTCCTGCTCGACAGCCTTGATCGCGACTTCGCCTTCCGTGATGGAGGCGGCATCACTCTCCATCTCGCCCAGCTCGATCAGCGTCAGGGCATCGTCGAGATCGCGCTCGAGCTTCAGGATGCCGTTGATCTGGTCTTCGAGCGAGGTCCGCTCGCGCATGAGCTTTTGTGCCTGCTCGGCATCGTCCCAGAAGGTGGGGCCTTCGGAAAGTGCGTTCAGCTCCGCGAGGCGTCGTTGTGCGACATCCCAGTCAAAGATGCCTCCTCAGCAGTCCAATCGACTGCTTGGCGTTATCAAGTTGGGTCTGAACTTCAGGACGCATGATGCCAGCAGAACTTTCCTTGATGGGATTCGATCCGGCATGCCGGACGGAGCTGTTCAGATAGGGGCGAAAGGCGCGGGTGTAAACGGCACAGAATGTTTTCCAGCCTCCGCGAGGCCATCAGCGAGGTGCAGTCATCTCCACGAGCTTCGCCACCGTGTTCATGTTGCGCGCCGTGCCGGGGTCGCAGGCCGGAATGCGCAAGCGTGAATCCGCCATCCCGTCGCCATAAAAGATATAGACTTCGCGCTGGGCGAGATGCACCAGCTCACCCCGGATACCGCGGGCATGGTCCAGGGTGTCAGCGGGAAGCGGCTCGTCGACGAAGATCGCCACCGTGCGGTTACCAGGCTTGTCCGAAAAGGGATTGCGCGCCAGCACCCCGGACATCTCGGCGGCAGATCTGACCAGCACACCGACTGGCTTTCCCGCATGGGTCCGGAGTTTGTCCTCGAGCACCGACTTGATCTGCGCTTCGTCCGCATCGCTCGTGAACACCACATTGCCGCTGGCGATATAGGTGCGCACCTGGCTAAGGCCAGCTTCCTCGCACATCGCCTTCAAAGTGGTCATCGGGAGTTTTCCCGTTCCCCCGACATTAACCGCGCGCAACAGGGCTATATAGGCCGTCATGGCGTCTCGCCGCATGCAGAGTTCGGCCCAATGCCGGCGCCCTCGCCGGCCGGGATACAGAACGCCGGCGCGAGACACGGGGCCGATCTGGCCTTCGCTCCCACGCCGGCGATAACGGATCTAGTACAGGCCGCCGGTGCCGGACCCGACGCTGCGCCCGCCGCCGGGAGAGACGTTGAACGGCGCGCCGCCACCCTCACCCGCAGCACCGATGACCGAGTAGCTGTCGGGCGGAGCGGTACCCGGCTTGAAGGCTTCGAGAATGCCGCCTTCGCCACCGGCACGCATGCCGCTGCGCGGATCGACGCGGATCAACTTGATGCCGGCCGGCACGCGGAACGGCGTCGCCGGCTTGTCCTTCAGCGCAGCCATCATGAAGTCGCGGAAGATCGGAGCGGCATATTGGCCGGCCGTCGCCGAGTTGCCCAGCGACTTCGGCTTGTCGAAGCCCATATAGACGCCGACCGCGAGATCCGGCGAGAAGCCGACGAACCAGACGTCCTTGGCCTCGTTGGTCGTGCCGGTCTTGCCCGCGAGTGGCTTGCCGACCGACTTGACCACCTGCGCCGTGCCGTTCTGCACCACGCCTTCGAGCAGTGAAACCATCTGGTAGGCCGTCAGCGGATCGAGCACCTGGTCGCGATTGTCGATCAGGCGCGGCTCCTTCTGGCTCGCCCATTTGTCAGCATTGCAGCCTTCGCAGACGCGCTGATCGTGACGATAGATCGTGCCACCAAAGCGATCCTGGATGCGGTCGATCAAGGTCGGACGAATGCGCTTGCCGCCGTTGACCAGCATCGAATAGGCCGCCGTCATGCGCATTACGGTGGTTTCACCGGCGCCGAGCGACATCGAGAGCACCGGCAGCATGTCGTCATAGATGCCGAAGCGACGGGCATATTCCGCGATCAGCGGCATTCCGACATCCTTGGCAAGGCGGACCGTCATCAGGTTCTTGGAGAACTGGATGCCGTAGCGCAGGGTGCGTGGCCCGGTCGACTTGCCATCATAGTTCTCAGGCCGCCAGACACCGAGGCCGCCGCCCTGATCGACCTCGATCGGCGCGTCGAGCACGATGCTCGACGGCGTATAGCCGTTGTCGAGCGCAGTGGCGTAGACGAAAGGCTTGAAGGACGAGCCCGGCTGGCGCAGCGCCTGCGTCGCGCGGTTGAACTCCGACTGGTCATGCGAGAAGCCGCCGACCATGGCCAGCACGCGGCCGGAATACGGATCCATCACGGTGATGGCACCGTTGACCTCGGGCATCTGGCGCAGGCGGACCTGGCCGGGCCTGCTGTCAATCGGCTCGACATAGACGACATCGCCGACCGAGACGGCCTGGGCGACGCGGGCGCGTCGGGTCCAGCGGATGCCGTCACCCGTCAGCGTCACGGTATCGCGCTCGGTCCGGAGATGACCGGAATTCTCGCGTCCCGGATGCAGGCCGAGTCGCGCGCTGTCGCCACTGACATCGAGCACGACGGCAAGGCGCCAGGGCGCCACGTCGCCGAGCACCGGCAAGTCGCCGAGCGCAATGCCCCAGTCGCGCGCGCTGATGTCGAGCTTCTGGATGGCACCGCGCCAGCCGCGCGCCTCGTCGAAGCGCACGAGCCCGTCGACCAGCGACTTACGGGCAAGCAGCTGCATCTTGGGATCGACGGTGGCGCGCACGGAAAGGCCGCCCTCGAGCAGCTTCTTCTCGCCGTAGCGATCCTGCAGTTCGCGACGAATCTCTTCGGCAAAATAGCCGGCCGCGATGTTGTTGGGTGAAATCGTACGCGGGTTGACGCCGAGCTGCTGCTTCTTGGCGGCCTCGGCCTCCTCGCGCTTGACCACACCGTTCTCCGCCATGCGATCGAGCACGTAGTTGCGACGCTMGATCGCCCGTTCGCGATTGCGGAAGGGGTGAAGGTCGGTCGGAGCCTTGGGCAGAGCCGCGAGATAGGCGACCTCCTGCAGGTTCAGCTCATGCACCGACTTGCCGAAATAATTCAGTGCGGCAGCGGCAACGCCGTAGCTGCCCTGCCCTGGTGCCGGAGCTCCGAGATAGATCTCGTTCAGGTAGAGCTCGAGGATCTTGTCCTTGGAATAGGTCCCCTCGATGCGCAGCGCGATCAGCGCCTCGCGAATCTTGCGCTCCAGCGACTGCTCCGAGCCGACGAGGAAGTTCTTCGCAACCTGCTGGGTAATGGTCGAGGCGCCCTGCGGCCGGCGACCGGACGCGCGGTTGCGAAAATTCGTGATCGCCGCGCGGACAAGCCCCTCAGGGTCGACACCCATATGCTTGTAGAAATTCTTGTCCTCAGCCGAGAGATAGGCGTCGACGACCAGCTTGGGAATCGCCTGGATCGGCAGATAGAGGCGGCGCTCGCGGGCGAATTCGGCGATCAGGCTGCCGTCACCGGCATGCACACGACTCATCACCGGCGGCTCATAGTTCCGCAGCTGCGCCGAGTCGGGCAGATCCTTCGAATAATGCCAGATGAACCCGCCGGCCACGACCGCGCCGATGACGAATACGATCGTGCCCGCAGCGAATAGCCACCCGAAGAGTCGCAGAATAAACCGCATCTAAGGCCCATGCCCCTGATTGCTGTGCAGTGACCGGTCTCGCCGGGTTCGCCGCAACAGAGCCGATCTCGTGCAAGAAACGGCTGCCACCGTCTCGCTCCCAGCTCTCGTCCTCGTCGCTTCCAAATCAGGTCTATAACACGGCTGAGATGGCGGAACCGTGGCCTAACGACCACAATCTTCGCCAACCGCATCAACAGGTCTCAACGTTGGTTCGCGGCAGCTTTTCCAGCCGAAAGCGTACTGGTGAAATAGCCATCGATCGCGTTGTGGACCGCCCCGACTGCCTGCGCTCGCCAGGATGGCGAATTCAGCAACTCCGCATCCTTGGGGCTCGACATATAGCCGAGCTCGATCAGTACGGAGGGAACATCCGGCGCGGTCAGGACACGAAATCCTGCGGAACGCAAGGGTACCTTGTGCAGCTTGACCGAACCGCCGAGCTTCTCGACCAGATTTCGCGCGAAGACCGAAGAGAATGTCCGGGTTTCCCGCTTGGCGAGATCCATCAGGATGCCCGCGACGTCCTGCACGTCCTCGGCCGCGTCGAGGCCCGCGACGGCATCCGCCTGGTTTTCCTTGGCGGCGAGCCGGGCCGATTCGGCGTCGGTGGCGCGCTCCGAGCCGGTATAGATCGTTGCGCCGCGCACATCCTGCGCCTGCGTCAGCGAATCGGCATGGATCGAGATGAAGAGATCGGCGCCGGCGGCGCGGGCGATCTTCACGCGCTGCCCCAATGGTACGAAGGTATCGTCATCGCGCGTCATCATCACCCGATAGCGGCCGCCGGCTTCGAGTTGCTCCTTCAGAGCCAGCCCGAAGGCGAGGACGACGGATTTCTCGGCGATCGAGGCAACCACGGCACCGGGATCGATCCCACCATGTCCGGGGTCGATCACCACGAGTTGGCGTGTCTCGCCGTGCGGCTTGGGCACTTGAGACGCCGGCCCCTCCTGCGACTGCGGAGCCGGGCGCACCGAAGCTGCCTGGAACTCGGCCCGGCTTGCGCGCTTCAACTCCACGACCAGCTCGCCGAATCCGCCGCGCACCTTGCGGACCTCGGCCTTCGCGACCACGGCTGGCTGAGCGAGATCCAGAATGATGCGGGAACGATCGGCCGTGAACATCCCGAAACGGAAGGCGCTGACGAAGCCGGCACTCTTGCGCGCCGTATTCGGCTGAACCTGGAAATTGACCGATGGCAGGTCGATCACCGCCCGATCGGGCGCGGCCATCACCGAGGCGCTGATCTCGACGGGACGCGAGAGCGCCATGGTGAGCCTGACGACCTCACCGGCCTGCTCGATCCTGGCATCGGTCGCGACTGGAAACTCGTTTGCAGGCCTGGGCGCAGGATTGGCGTTTACCGGCGCGCATGGCGCTAGAATCAACCAGGACCCGAGCATCAGACGGACCACGCCTGAAACCGTCAGCCGGTTCAGGCCAGCGCTGTGGGAATGGAACGTCAGGCGAATGGATCCCATTGGCGTCACCAAGGCTTAACCATAGCGACGCAGAAGCTTAACAGCCGGTTACCACGCAATTGTGATGGCGAGAACCGCCCCGGCGCCACCGCCATGATGTTGCCCAAGCGATGTGACTTGCAAATCACTGTCACCTGTCTGTAATGGGGGTGGTTGCATTGCAGAGCCACCCGTAGCGCGCATCCGGATTCGAGGATCCGTTGGCGTCCGGGACACGGCGAAGCGACAGGCCCTTACAGGACTTGTCGCGGCAGGGCAGCCGCCAACGGATCGTCCGCGGACGGCCTGCGTCAGGCATGAGGTTCGACGCATGGCAGTCTTTCGCGAGCGTGCAAACGCGGTGCAATCGTCTTCGACGCACGCACTGCAGGTTAGGTCAGATGTCGGGGCATACGACGCCGCTTAGCTCATCGGTGCATCGTCCATACCTTCGGGACTGCGGCGGGCTTTTTGCCCGGGCAGGCTTCCCGATCCGCCATCGCGTCCTGATCCCTCACTCCCTCCTGCAACATGCCGGTTCATGCCGGCTCATGCGCGGCGCCCCTGCCCGCGGCAGCGGATATCCTTCCGCAGCCCGGCGGGTCCTGTCGGCGGCTGCGCCAATGGAAATCTCTTATGGCCAACAAGATGCTTATCGACGCAACACACCCGGAAGAGACCCGGGTCGTGGTGGTGCGCGGCTCGCGCGTCGAGGAATTTGATTTCGAATCTGCCAGCCGCAAGCCGCTGCGGGGCAATATCTATCTGGCGAAGGTGACGCGGGTCGAACCTTCGCTCCAGGCCGCATTCGTCGAATATGGCGGCAACCGTCACGGGTTCCTCGCCTTCTCCGAAATCCATCCGGACTACTACCAGATTCCGGTGGCCGACCGGCAGGCCCTGCTCGCCGAGGAAGCACGCGCCGACCGCGAGGAAGAGCGCGACGAGGAACGCCGCGAGAAGCGCGGCCGCCGCGACCGCGGCCGGCGTGACCGCGACGGACGCGCCAAGAAGGCGAGCAACGACGAGACCGTCAGCGCCGATGTCGTCGAGACCGACGGCAAGGAAGCCGCCATGGTCAACGAAGGCGCGCCCGCCTTCGGCGAGTATTTTGCACCGGAGGTCGCAGAATCGAGTGACGAGACCGTCGTCGAGAACGCTGCGCCGCTGACCTTCGAGACCGTGATCGAAGCCTCTGCAGAAGTCGGCGAGGCGTCCGCTGACAACGAGGAAGCGCGCCGTCCGTCCGAGAATGACGAGGACGAGAACGGCGAAGACAGCGACGACCATGGCCACGACGAGCCGCAGGAAGAGCCGGAGCAGCTCGGCGGCGGCGACGCCCTGGACGATATGCCGGAGCGCCCGCGCCACTCGCGCCGCCAGTACAAGATCCAGGAGGTGATCAAGCGCCGCCAGATCATCCTGGTCCAGGTCGTCAAGGAAGAGCGCGGCAACAAGGGCGCGGCGCTCACCACCTATCTCTCGCTCGCCGGCCGCTATTCGGTGCTGATGCCGAACACCGGCAAGGGCGGCGGCATCTCGCGCAAGATCACCAATGCCGAGGACCGCAAGCGCCTCAAGGAAATCGCCCAGGAACTGGAGGTGCCGGAAGGGATGGGCATCATCCTGCGCACGGCCGGCGCCTCCCGCACCAAGGTCGAGATCAAGCGCGACTACGAGTATCTGATGCGGATGTGGGAGAGCGTGCGCGAACTCACGCTCGGCTCCGTCGCGCCGGCGCTCGTCTATGAGGAAGGAAACCTCGTCAAGCGCTCGATCCGCGATCTCTACAACAAGGACATCGACGAGGTTCATGTCGCCGGCGAGGAGGCCTACCGCGAGGCCAAGGACTTCATGCGCATGCTCATGCCGAGCCATGCCAAGAGCGTGAAGGCCTATCGCGACCAGACCCCGCTCTTCGCCTCGTTCGGCGTCGAGAGCCAGCTCGACGCAATGTTCTCGAACACCGTCACGCTGAAGTCCGGCGGCTATATCGTCATCAACCAGACCGAAGCTCTGGTCGCGATCGATATCAACTCGGGCCGCTCGACCCGCGAACACAATATCGAGGACACGGCTCTCAAGACCAATCTCGAAGCGGCGGAGGAAATCTCCCGCCAGCTCAGGCTGCGCGATCTTGCAGGTCTCATCGTGATCGATTTCATCGACATGGAGGAGAATCGCAACAACCGCGCCGTCGAGAAGAAGCTCAAGGACTGCCTCAAGAACGACCGTGCGCGCATCCAGGTCGGCCGGATTTCGGCCTTCGGCCTGCTGGAGATGTCGCGTCAGCGCATCCGCACCGGCGTCCTCGAGAGCTCCTCGGTCCCCTGCCCGCACTGCGCGGGTGCCGGCATGATCCGCTCGACCTCCTCGGTGGCGCTGCAGATCCTGCGCGCGCTGGAAGAGACCCTGATCAAGAGCGCCTCGCACAATCTTTCGGTCCGGACGCGGCCTGAAGTGGCGCTCTATGTCCTCAACCAGAAGCGCGCGCATCTCACCGACCTCGAGACACGCTTCGCCATCGCGATCACGGTCTCGGCCGACGCGACCCTGCTCGGCACCCGCTATTTCGAGGTCGAGCGCGGCGAGTTCGTCGGCAATGAAGGCCGCGTCGTTCCGAGCCCCTTCAAGGCCGAGGCGATCGCGCATGTCGATGACGATGCGCTCGATGCAGCGGCCGAGGCGGAGGCCGCCGGAGGAAGCGAAGACGAGCAGGAAGACGCTACCCAGGCAGACGCCGTTGCGGAACGCGGCGATGGCGAAGCCCGTGGGGACGGCGGACGCAAGCGCCGCCGCCGTCGTCGGCGCCGGCGTGGTGGCGAGCGCGATGCGAACGGCCAGCAGATCGAGGGCGGCAGCGACGCCGAAGGCGATGAAGGCGACGAGGATGGCGACGAGCACGCCGACAGCCCCGCTGTCGCGGAAGCCACCCCGGCTCCCGTAGCCGAGCCAGCCGAAGCGCCTGTCGCCGAGGTTGCAGCCGAAGCCGTCGAGGAGGCCAAGCCGCGCCGCGCCCGCCGCAGCACGCGCAAGATCAAGGCCGAAACCGAGCAAGAGGCAGCCCCCGAAGCGGCGAAGGCAGCCGAGGGCGTGACGGAGACCGTCGCCGCCGAGGCCGCACCGGCCGAGAAGCCGAAGCGTAGTCGGGCACGCAAGAAGGTCGTACCGATCACCGAGGACGGCGTCGCCGCCGAGGCTCCCGCCCCCGCAGTCGAAGCTCCGGCTGCTCCGGTCGAGACGCCGATCACCTCCGAAGCTGAGCCCGCTCCCGAACCTGCCCCGCGTGTCGTCGAGGAACCCGTCGCGGTCGTCCTGACCCCGCCGGATCCGGACCGGCCGAAGCGCGGCGGCTGGTGGAACAAGCTCGCCGGACGCAAGTAAGACTTCCGGCCGCTGCGATCACTCGCAGCGGCCTTCTTCGTTAAGGGGGTGACCGTCGATGCCGCCGCCGAGAAGCTTTGAGCGACTGGCGCTCGTCGTCGTCTGCATCGCGGCGCTGCTCGGTCTCGCCTGGCTGGCTTTGCAGGCGATCGGCTGGTTCGGCGTCGGCTTGCTCGGCCTCTTCATCGCCTTCGTGGCGATCCGCTTCGAGCTCGAGGAAAACCGGCCCGTCGGCCACCAGATGACGCCGGATCTCTATGCCAGCCAATTCCACAAGCATGGCCGTGAGCATGAGGCAGAGCGAGCGGGCTTTCGCACCCAACTCGTCGCCCAGATTTCTGCCGCCCGCCTCGGACTCGGGCTTGGCCTCCTGCTGACAGCCATTGGCTTCGGCTTCTTCTTCATCCTCGAAGCCAGTCGTTGAGACCCTACCCGGCCGAAGGCGCCAGCGGCGTCGGCGGCTGGATGGTCGTGATCGATGCGGCGGCCCCGGCAGAGGCCTGCCCTTCACCGCCCCTGACGGTCACGGCGTTCGAGGCAAAGGCTACGCCGGCATCGTTGAGCGCCTGATACATCCGCTTCAGCGCCTCACGCTGGAGCGCACCGGCCTGAGCCGGCTTGGCGGTGAATTTCAGCCGGATGACGATCGCAGTGTCGGCAATCTCGGCCACACCCTGCATCTTGAGCTGCGCGATGAAGTGAGGTCCGAATTCCGGGTCCTCCAGCAACGCGAGGCCGATCTTCTTGATTGTCTTGCGCGCCTTCTCGATATCGGCGGAGCGGTCGAGCCGGACGTTGAACTTCACCGTTGCCCAGTCGCGGCTGGCATTGGTCAGGGACGGGATCTGGCCGAAGGGCACTGTATGGATCTGTCCGCTCTGATGGCGCAGTTGTACCGAGCGTAGCGAAATCTTCTCGACCGTGCCCTTGAGCCGCCCCGTATCGACGTATTCGCCGACGCGGAAGGCATCCTCGACCATGAAGAAGAAGCCGGAGACGATATCGCGCACGAGCGCTTGCGAACCGAAGGACACGGCGAGGCCCAGGATGCCGAAGCCGGCCAAGAGGGGCCCGATATCGACACCCAGCCGTGATAGCACGACAAGGCTGGTCAGGCCGATCACGGCCCCGAGCACGACACCGCGCAGCACCGGGAGCACCGTGCCGAGCCTGGACGGGACATGGTCGTCTGGGGGAGCTTCCTCGTCTGTCGGCCCTGCATGCACGGCACGCGGCGTATAGGCATCGAAGAAGGCACGCAGGAAGGTCAGCGCGATCCATCCCATGAAGGCCAGGGAGGCGACACTGAGGAGGCGTTGACCGAACGACACGGTATCGGGCGCATCGGCGTCCATGACGAAACCGCTCCAGAGCCGGACCAGCAAATAGAGGGCGCAGAGCCAGACGAAGCCCACCACGCTCGATTGCAAGGTCCTGCCCATTGCACTCGAGAGTGGGGTCTGCTCGCGCTCCACGGAGCGACAGTTCAGCCACGAGCGGATCAGCGCCCCAAGCCCCGACGCCACGATCGGAGCAAGCACGACGATGAACTGCGTGGTCCCCGCCTTGACGCCCCAGTGCGCGCCATCAGGCATGACAGCGGCGCTGCGGCCCACGGCCCAGATCAACACGGCGCTCGCCATCAAGAGCCAGGGCGTCGCCGCAGCAACCAAGCGGCGCAAGCCGCTTGCCGAGGGGCCGGGCTGCGCCAGGCTGACAAGGTCATGCCGTGCGTACCAGAACCACCAGACCTTGTAGGCCGTCAGCAGCAGCGAGGACACCGCGAACCATCCGGCAATCGAGGCAGGATCCGACGCCGAGCCTTCGCCGAGCGCGTTCACGACCAGAACGATATGCCCGAAGAAGGCATAGATCATGATCAGCCCGAAATGCCGTTCGGCACGCGGCAGAGGCAGGATGCGCCGCGCCGGGTTCCCCGGGGAAAGCAGGAACCGCCCGGCCATCGCGAACGACCACAACATCCCCAGTCCGTAGAGTTCGGCCGTGGCGATGTGTTGCGCGAAATCGAGCTGCGGCAGAAGCCACCGCACCAGGGTTCGCCCGGCGAGCCATAGGGCCACGAGCGCGGCGAAATCGTGCGCAAAGCCGATCGAGGAGGCAACGAACCGTTCGAAGAGCGTGTCGTCCCGCGGCACCAGGCGCTTGGCGATCAAGCCGCGCGTCATTTTCCAGAGGATGACGGCGAAAGCCGTGGCGGCAAACAGGACGAGCAGGACGCGGGCCCCCGCCGACATTCCCGTGGCGCCATTCTGATTGGCGGCCCAGGCGCGAGCCCAGTCGCTCGGTATGCGCGTCGCGGACGGGATCGAGGCGTTGCCATAGTCGAACCCTTCGACGAAATGGTTGGCAACCTCCTCCAGCCGCGTTTCGGCAACCGCAACGCGCGTTTCCGCAGGCGCGGGCTTGACAGGTGTGGCCGCTGCCGCCGGTGCAGTTGCGACGGCCTCGCCGGGGCCAGCCATGCGGAGAATGACCTTGCGCCCCCCCGCCTCCAGCGTCGTGATGGTCTTGCGCAGCGCGTCGGGCGCCTCGTCCCCGCGCAGGATCAGGGTCACGCTGTTGTCACCGGACGCCTGGGCGAACGCTGCGGATCCCGATCCGATGAGCAGAAAGGCAAGGAGGACCAGCGCCGCCGGGAGGGCATGACCGCGCGAAGACGCAAAGAAAGCTCGCATCAAAACCGGTTCCCCCTTGTCTGCTCTCCTATGACTTGGACGGGAATACATCCATTTGGCAAGCATTCCGCGCTGGCATCGTTACAGGCTCTCAGCGCCGTTTCAGCCACATGCCCAAGCGCGAGACCGCGTCCTCGCATTCAGCCAGCGAACCGGCGAAGGAAAGTCGCACCGTGCGTGCGCCACGCCCCCCGTCGAAATCGAGGCCGGGGGTGATCGCGACATGAGCCTGTTCGAGCACATCGCGGCAGAAGGCCATGGAATCGTTCGAATATCGTCCGATGTCGAGATAGATGTAGAAGGCCCCGTCGACAGGCAGGAAATCGCCCAGGCCGATTTCAGGCAAAGCCTTCAGCAAATAGGCGCGGTTGGCGGCATAGCCGGCCTTGATTGCCTCGCACTCGGCAGTCGCATCGAAGGCCGCCTCACCCGCCACCTGGCTGAGATACGGCACCGAGATCGAGAAATTCTGCTGCAACCGCTCGATCGTGCGCACCATGCGCTGCGGCACCACGAGCCAACCGACGCGCCAGCCCGTCATGCAGTAATATTTCGAGAACGAATTGACGATGATCGCGTCCTGATCGGCGCTCAGCGCCGTCGTCGCGGGCGTCTCATAGGTCAAGCCGTGATAGATTTCGTCGGAAATGTACCACAACCCAAGCCGGCGGCATTCAGCGGCGACGGCAGCGATCGCGTCTGGTGCCATCACCACGCCGGTCGGATTGGCGGGGCTCATGGTCAGGACGCCCGCGAGCGGGCGCTCGGCGTGACCTTTCGCAATCAGGTCCGGGGTCAGCGCGTAGCGGGTCTCCGGGCCAACCTCGATCGCGACCGGTTCCAGCCCCAACGCGGTCAGGATGTTGCGATAGGCCGGATAGCCCGGCGCCGTGATCGCGACGCGTGCGCCCGGCTGGAAACAGGCGAGGAATGCGAGAATGAAGCCACCCGACGAACCGGTGGTCACGATGACACGATCGGCCGGAATGCTGACGCCATAGGCGTCCTGATAGTGGCGCGCGATACGCGCCCTGAGAGAGTCGGTGCCGAGCGCCTGCGTATAGCCGATGCGACCATGCTCGAGCGCGCGCGCCGCTGCAGCGCGGATGCTGGCCGGTGTCGGCGCGGAAGGCTGCCCGACCTCCATATGCACGACCGAACCACCGGCCCGCTCGATCGCTGCGGCCTGGTTCATCACGTCCATGACGATGAAGGGTGCGACCTCGGCCGCACGAGCGGAGAGCGCGGGCGGCGTCGCTAGGCGGTGAACATCGGTTGTCATGCAGATCTCGCGTCGGGAACCGGCGGAGCCCCGCCCGCCACTTGAAGCAGTGCCCTAGAGCATCAGGAGGGAGCGTGGGAAGCCGTTTGTGGCACAGACGACGACCGGGGGCCTCCTTCGAGAGGCCGGCTTGCGCCTGCCCCGTCTCCAACTCGGCGACAGGAGGTGACCGACCATCGCATTCGCAATGGTGTTGAGCGACGCTGCGCACAGGTCAGGTCATGCTCCCGCCGCAACCGCTGGCAAAGCTGTGAATTGACGCTGCCCGCGCGAGAGCGGAGAAGGGGCGCAAGATGACCGGTTCAACGCTTGCCGTGGCCAAGGGCCGGCGAGCCCGAAAGGATGACGACATGGCTCTGTTCACCCTGCTCCGCCCGGCCTTCGCCGGAATCAGGCGCGCGGGTCTGGTCTTGGGCGGGCTCGGCCTCGCCGTAACCCTGGCCGCCGCTCCGGTTCAGGCGCAGGGACAGCCCCTGTCACCCGAACAGCGCAAGGCCGTCACCGATCTCATTCGCGAGACGCTGCTGAAGAACCCTGAACTGATCCAGGAAGCGCTCGTCGAACTCGAGCGCCGCAATCAGGTCGCTCAGGCCGAGGCACAGCGCAGCGCCGTCGCCAGCGAAAAGGCGAACCTCGTCGATCCCGCGACATCGATCATCGCCGCCAATCCGCAGGGTGATGTCACCCTGATCGAGTTCATGGATTACAATTGCGGCTTCTGCAAAAGGGCGCTCGACGATGTCCGCACCCTCGCCAAGGACGACCCGAAGCTGCGCGTCGTGATCAAGGATTTCCCGATCCTCGGCCCCGATTCGGTCGAGGCGAGCCGTGTCGCCATCGCCGTGAAGAACCAGCTGCAGGGCCAGAAGTACTGGGATTTCCACAACAAGCTGATGGCGACCAAGGGCCGGATCAACGGCGCCAAGGCGCTGGAGATCGCCAAGGACGCCGGCGCCGATGTCGAGCGCGCCCGCAAGGACATGGACGCGCCTGCAACCCGCGCCGCGATCGAGTCCACGGTCGCACTCGGCGATCGGCTCGGCCTGACCGGCACTCCGGCCTTCATCATCGGTGACGAAGTTGTCTTCGGCGCCGTTGGCGCCGCGGCGCTGAAGGAGAAGATCGAAGCCGTCCGCAAATGCGGCAAGGCCACCTGCAGCGGCTGATGAAACCGGCCGGCCTGTGGTGGCTCTCATCGCAGGCCGGCGTCACAGGCTTCCCCTGTCCCGCCGTTCCGGTTAAGACGACGCCGACGCCGCAGCTTCGCGGCTTGAGGAATCAACGCGAGCCATGGTCGCCGTCCACGTCCTGAACGGACCCAATCTGAATCTGCTCGGCACCCGCGAGCCCGGAACCTACGGTTCGGTGACGCTCGCCGGCGTCGAGGAACGCCTTAAGGCGAGGGCCGCCGCTGCCGGGGTCGAGCTGACCTTCAGCCAGACCAATTTCGAAGGTGAGCTCGTCACCCGCGTGCAGCAGGCAGGGCTGGCGGGAGCCGGCATCATCATCAATGCCGGCGCCTACACCCACACCTCCGTCGCGCTGCGCGATGCGATCAAGGGCACCGAGGCCCTCGCCATCGAGGTCCATGTCTCCAACGTGCACGCCCGCGAGGAATTCCGGCACCATTCCTACATGGCACCGGTCTGCGTTGGCGTGATCTGCGGCTTCGGCGTCGCCAGCTACGACCTTGCTTTCGACGCGATCGTGCCGCTTCTCCAGAAGCGCGCGGAAAAGACGGCGGCCTGAACGGGCCGGCTCAATCCAGCAGGGTGGCGCCTCGCGGCTGCCCATCCTCTCAACCAAGACGACGAAGACGGTGAAACCCGCCATGGCGACCAAGAGCCCGATCGATCCCGAACTGGTGCGCGAACTCGCGCAGCTCCTCAACGAGACCGACCTGTCCGAGATCGAGGTCGAGAAGGGTGATCTGCGCGTCCGTGTGGCCCGCACCATCTCCGCAACCGTGCAGGTGCCCGTCGCCTCGCATGCCCCGGCCATGGCCCATGCACCGGTCGCGACCGCGCCGGTCGAGGTCAAGTCGGCAGCCGCCCACCCCGGCACCGTGCCCTCCCCGATGGTCGGCACCGCCTATCGCCGCCCCTCGCCTGAAGCGAAGCCCTTCGTCGAGATCGGCCAGGAGGTAAAGGCGGGTGAGCGGGTCCTTCTCGTCGAGGCGATGAAGACCTTCAACGACATCGTCGCGCCGCGCGCCGGCAAGGTCACGGCGATCATGGTCGAGGACGGGCAGCCGGTCGAATACGGCGAGCCGCTTCTGGTGATCGAGTGAGCGGGGCAGCGGGCGCGGACGAGCCGAAGATGTTCGACAAGATCCTGATCGCCAACCGCGGAGAGATCGCGCTGCGCGTCCTGCGCGCGGCCAAGGAGCTCGGCATTGCGACCGTCGCGGTCCATTCGACCGCGGATGCCAATGCCATGCATGTGCGCCTCGCCGACGAGAGCGTCTGCATCGGCCCCCCGAGCGCCCGCGAGAGCTATCTCAACATTCCGGCCCTGATCGCGGCCTGCGAGATCACAGGCGCCGATGCGGTCCATCCCGGCTACGGCTTCCTGTCGGAGAACGCCCGCTTCGCCGAGATTCTCGAGCGGCACAACATCGCCTTCATCGGTCCCAAGGCCGAGCATATCCGGGTGATGGGCGACAAGATCGAAGCCAAGCGTACGGCCAAGCGCCTCGGCATTCCCTGCGTCCCCGGCTCGGAGGGCGGCGTCAGCGAGGATGCGGAAGCCCTGCGCATCGCGCGCGATATCGGCTTTCCCGTGATCATCAAGGCCGCGGCCGGCGGCGGTGGGCGCGGCATGAAGGTGGCGCGCAGCGAGGATGATCTCGTCGTGGCGCTCCAGACGGCGCGAACCGAGGCCAAAGCCGCCTTTGGCGATGACGCTGTCTATATCGAGAAATATCTCGAGAAGCCGCGCCACATCGAAATCCAGATCCTTGGCGACGGCCGCGGCCATGCCATCCATCTCGGCGAGCGCGACTGCTCGCTGCAGCGCCGCCACCAGAAGGTCTGGGAAGAAGGCCCCTCGCCCGCGCTCAATGCCGGCGAGCGAGACCGGATCGGCTCGATCTGCGCCAAGGCGATGGCCGATCTCGGCTATCTCGGCGCCGGCACGATCGAGTTCCTCTACGAGGATGGCGAGTTCTATTTCATCGAAATGAACACCCGCATCCAGGTCGAGCATCCGGTCACCGAGATGATCACCGGGATTGATCTGGTGAACGAGCAGATCCGCATCGCCGCCGGGGCGCCGCTCTCGCTCAAGCAGAGCGACATCATCATCGAGGGCCACGCCATCGAGTGTCGCGTCAATGCCGAGCATCCGGCGAATTTCCGCCCCTCCCCGGGCAAGATCGCCTCGTTCCATACGCCGGGCGGGCTTGGCGTCCGCGTCGATTCTGCGGCCTATCAGGGCTACTCGATCCCGCCCCATTACGACTCTCTGGTCGGCAAGCTGATTGTCCATGGTCGCAACCGGGCGGAATGCCTGATGCGGCTGCGCCGCTCGCTCGACGAGTTCGTCGTCGACGGTGTCGACACGACCCTGCCGCTGTTCCGCACGCTCGTGCGCAATCCCGACATCCTGAACGGCGACTACAATATCCACTGGCTCGAAAAGTTCCTGGCCGCGGGCGGCATGGGGCCCGAGGGACAATAGCGCCGGTCACGGCCTGTCATGCCCGCCCGATGGCGGGCATCGACATCCTGCGATGTCTCGGTCGCCAGCCCCGCCACAGTGACAGGGACGGTCGCGATGGGAGCGGCCATGACGAAAGAGCGCAGCTTTCGCGTTTGACTTGGCGCCGCGCTCACGCTCCCATCTGCACATGAAGGCTCGTTCAGCGCCAGTACGCTCGCCCGTGATCACGCCGGAGATCCTGCTGCGCGCTTATGCAGCCGGCATCTTCCCGATGGCGGAGAGCGCCGACGATCCAAACCTGTTCTGGGTCGAGCCCGAGGTCAGGGGCGTGATCCCGCTCGCGAACTTCCATCTGCCTTCACGCCTTGCCCGTAAGCTCCGCGCCGATCCCTTCGAGATCCGGGTCGACACCGCCTTCGAACAGGTCATCGCGGCCTGCGCCGAAGCGCGCCCGGACCGGCCCGATACCTGGATCAATACGCGGATCAGGGAGCTGTTTGGCGCACTTCACGAACTCGGGCACGCGCACAGCGTCGAATGCTGGCGCGATGGAAAGCTGGTTGGCGGGCTCTACGGCCTGTCCCTTGGCGCAGCCTTCTTCGGCGAGAGCATGTTTCATCGGGCGACTGACGCCTCGAAGGTCGCGCTCGTCCATCTGGTGGCCCGGCTGAAGCGCGGCGGTTACCGCCTGCTCGATGCCCAGTTCCAGACCACGCACCTTGCCCAGTTCGGCACACAGGAAGTGCCACGCGAGGCCTATCGCATGCTGCTCGAAGCCGCGATCGCCCATGACGCGGAATGGTGGAGCTGGCCAAAAGGCCAGGACATCGCCGGTCGCGAGGCCCTGACTGAGCTGATCTGAGTTCAGCCCTTGATCACGCTGCGTTTGAACGAAATTGTCCAAATACAGCGTGATCAACTCTTATAGTTTAGAGCCTGCTTTATGCGAAAAACCGTTGCCACTTTTTCGCAGCATGCTCTTGCCCCTGCCTCAGTTATTGCCGGCGGGATCACGTCCAGGAACAGGATTGGTCGGGAAGAAGCGCTGGCTCGGCGCCTGACGCGGCTCAACCGGCACACCACGCGGCGGAGCCACATCCATGCGCTGTCCGGGGGGAAGCTGGGTGCCAGGAGGCAGTTGGGTGCCCGGCGGCAGTTGGTTGACGTCGCGTGGCGGCGTGCGCGGCCTGCGCTCTTCCGGTGGCGGCGGCGCTTCCGGATCCTTGGGATCGACCACGAGCTCGGTACCGCCCTTGCAGTCGGTGAGCCAGACATCATAGATCGCGTGTTCGACGCCATGCAGACCAGGGCTCGCGGCATACATCCAGCCCGTGAAGATGCGCCGGTACTCGTTCGAGAAGGTCACCTCGTCCACCTCGACGAAGGAGGTGGTCTGCGGGTTCTCCGTCGGCGGGCGGGTCCAGCAAACGCGCGGCGTCAGTTGCAGCGCACCGAACTGAACGGTCTCGTCAATCGCCACCTCGAAGGAGATGATCCGACCGGTGATCTTGTCGAGACCCGCAAAAACCGCCGTCGGATTGCGGATGCGGTCGGCCTTCGCAGGCTGGGCGGCCATCAGGGCCGCGAGAGCTGGAGCGGCCAGGGCCGCGACCTTCGACAATCTGCTGACGGACCGCATCTTCTGCTACGAATCTCCCCTCCCGCCAGAAGACGGGGGCTGCGGCTTAACACGGCAATCGCAGCGGAAAAAGGGCAGCGGGGCCACAGTGACGCCTGCGGCGGCACCGCATCATTGGCTCTTGCGCGCCCGGAAGCGGGCGACCTTGTCGCGGTTGCCGCAGGTGCTCATCGTGCACCAGCGCCGCGTGTTGTTTCGCCCTCGATCGTAGAACACCATCACGCAGTCATGGTTGGCGCAGTGCTTGAGCCGAGCCGGCTCGTGGTCGCAGACGAAGCGGGCGAAATCCAGCGAGATCCTCGACGCCGMTCCGACGCCCCGATCGGCCACGGAGATTAGCGCGTAGCCCTCGTCACCCCTTTGCAACCGATAACGCTCGGTCGCCGGCACGAGCAGGCGGTTGATCGCATCGATAGACCCTTCCGGCAGCGGCTTGCCCTGCCGCAACAGGTCAAAGGTCGGGCGAAGGGTTTCCCGCAAGCTCTTGAGCTCACACCCGGTTTCAGGCGTCTCCGCCTCCCCCAGCCCAGCCGCGGCAAGCCACACCGCCATGGAGTGCGGCTCGCCGAGCAGATCCCGCGGTCCAGTCTCGGTCAGCGGCGTGGTGTTGAGCAGATCGAGCCAGGGCCGGCCGCCCATGAAGGGAAAGCCATCCCGGAAATCATCATTGGTCGGGCTCGCAGACATGGGCCGCTCCGGTTGGCGCAGGTGAGTGCCGTTTGTAACCTCTAATTTAGTCATTGACAGGTTACGCGTCAAATGACACCGTTGAACGACAGATTGACAGGTTACGGACTCGAAATGCGAACTCTCGTCAGTTCTGCCGCGCTCGCCACGTTTCTCATGTTCGGAGCCCCACTCATGTCCACCGCACAGCCCATTGCGCCCGTCCTCTCCCCGTCGGTCGCGGTCCGCTACGGCACCGCCACGATACAGGGCCTCGACATTTTCTATCGGGAGGCCGGACCTCGGGATGCTCCCGCCATCCTGCTGTTGCACGGCTTTCCGTCTTCATCGCATATGTTCCGCGACCTGCTGCCGCTGCTCGCCAAGGGCTACCGCGTCGTTGCGCCTGACTATCCCGGCTTCGGTCACAGCTCGGCGCCCGCGCCGAGCGAATTCGCCTACTCCTTCGACAGGCTGGCTGAGGTGATCGAGGGCTTCACGGAGCAGGTCGGCCTCACCCGCTATGCGCTCTATATCCAGGACTACGGCGGCCCGATCGGCTTTCGCCTCGCGCTCAAACATCCCGAGCGCATTCGCGCGCTGATCGTTCAGAATGCCGTCGCCAATGAAGGCGCCTGGAGCGCGGAGGCCCGCCGTGACATGGAGCCGTTCTGGCAAAACTGGACGCCCGAGACCGAAAAGCCCTTCCGCAATCTGCTCGGTGCCGACGGCACGAAGTTCCAGTACACGCATGGCGCGACCAGATTGGAGCGGCTCTCGCCGGATGCCTGGCGCCATGATCAGGCCGGGCTGGACCGCCCAGGCAATCAGGACATCCAGTTGCGGCTCCTCCACAACTATCAGAGCAATTTTGCCGCCTACCCGGCCTGGCAGGCCTATCTCGCCCGACACCAGCCTCCCGCGCTGATTGTCTGGGGCAAGAACGATCCGTTCTTCATGCTGGCGGGCGTCGACTATCTGAAGGAGCAGTTGCCGGCCGCAGAGGTGCATCTGTTCGATGCCGGCCATTTCGCGCTCGAGACCCATTCCGGCGAGATCGCGGAACGCGTCGATGCCTTCATGCAGCGATTGCCGAAGGCCGACTGACGCGAAACGGGCACTCCGTTGAATCGAAAGGGGCCGCCGGCGTTCATTCGCCGGCGGCCCCTTTCTCAAACAGATCGTGCAGGCTTCAGCGCCCGGGCGTCCAGGCCTCGTAGTCGCCCGTCGCGGGCGGGCGCTCGCCTTCAGCCAGGGTCGAGCCCTGAGGACGATAGGCCATGGCCGTTCCCGTCCAATTCTGCTGGTGCGGCTTCTGCCAGTCGCGCGGCTGATAGCTCTCCTCGGAGGGAGCGATATCGACGGTGTGATGCAACCAGCCATTCCAGCCAGCCGGAATGGTCGAAGCTTCGGCCAGGCCGTTATAGACCACCCAGCGCCGCTGTAGGCCCAGCGCCTTGTCCTTCACCCCACCCTTGGTGCGGTAATAGGTATTGCCGAATTCGTCCTGGCCGACCTTCTCGCCGAAGCGCCAGGTGTGGAAGCGCGTGCCAATGGTCTGGCCGTTCCACCAGGTAAAGATCTGCAGCAGCGTTTGCTTCATGGCTCTCGTCCGCCGTGGTCCGCGTCGCGCGACTTATGGCGAGAGCATCCCGCCCTGTCCAGCCCGCAGGAAGATTCACGGCAGATTCGTCGGGAGCGCGCGTTTCCGGAATGCAGGCCGCCATGATTCGGCCACCTTGCGAACACGCCCCAGGCACGGTTCGAAACGCGAAGATCTCCTGTCTCCAGACACTTGGCGCAGGCTGTGTAGATGGCGCTTGCGATGGTCAGGCGCGGCTGGCCCATTCACCTATGGTCAACTATGACTGCCGCGAATTTTATGCTTTCCGCCGCCCGCGGGATCGTCCACCCTTCGCTCAAGCGCACCGATTCCGCCCGTGATTCCGGGTGCTTAGCTGGCAGCTTGAAACTTATCCCCAGAACACACAGATACACACAAGATGTCGTGTCCACAGGGTTTGCGGCGCACTAATCCTTGACGGACCACCCCAGTCGGGACTAGTTTTTGTCAGTCGCGTGACGGCTGGCGGAGACGCCTTCGACACCCGCGAGAGAGTTCCCGGACGGGTCGAGGTGATCACCGCGTGGCATGCCATCCCTGGCAGCGGCGAACGGTGGCGTGCGGTCTGTCTGGTGGCGTCCGGAGTGCCGACGGCGGGAAACACCGCCGCGGAATCCAGGGGCATCAAACCGAGTTGGGCTGACATCAGGAGCCGGTGATCAACCGGCCGCGCGGGGCATTTTCGCCCGCGGCATGCATTGGGGACCAAGATCATGCGCATCGAGCGCCGCTACACCACCACCGGACAGTCGCCCTACGCCGCGATTCCCTTCCGTTCGGCTGTCAGCGAGATCCGCAACCCTGACGGCTCGATCGTCTTCCGCCTCGAAGGCATCGAGGTTCCCGACGCCTGGTCCCAGGTGGCGAGCGATGTGCTCGCGCAGAAGTACTTCCGCAAGGCGGGCGTGCCCGCAGCGCTGAAGCGCGTCGAGGAGAACGAGGTTCCCTCCTTCCTCTGGCGCTCGGTTCCCGACGAGGCCAAGCTTGCCGAACTCCCCGAGAGCGAGCGCTACGTCTCCGAGATTTCCTCCAAGCAGGTCTTTGACCGCCTCGCCGGCTGCTGGACCTATTGGGGCTGGAAGGGCGGCTATTTCTCCTCGGAAGAGGATGCCGCCGCCTTCCATGACGAGCTGCGCTTCATGCTCGCCACCCAGCGCGTCGCGCCGAACTCGCCGCAATGGTTCAATACCGGCCTGCACTGGGCCTATGGCATCGATGGCCCCGGCCAGGGCCATTTCTACGTCGACTTCAAGACCGGCAAGCTGGTGAAGTCGAAGTCAAGCTACGAGCATCCGCAGCCGCATGCCTGCTTCATCCAGGGCGTGGCCGACGATCTCGTCAACGAAGGCGGCATCATGGACCTCTGGGTGCGCGAGGCGCGCCTGTTCAAATACGGCTCCGGCACCGGCTCGAACTTCTCGATGCTGCGCGGCGAAGGCGAGAAGCTCGCCGGCGGTGGCCGTTCCTCCGGGCTGATGTCCTTCCTCAAGATCGGCGATCGCGCCGCCGGGGCCATCAAGTCGGGCGGAACGACGCGCCGTGCCGCCAAGATGGTCGTGGTCGATGTCGACCACCCCGATATCGAGACCTATATCGACTGGAAGGTCCGCGAGGAGCAGAAGGTCGCTGCGCTCGTCACCGGCTCGAAGATCGTCCAGAAGCACATGAAGGCCGTGATGAAGGCCTGCGTGAACTGCGAAGGCGACGGCGATTCCTGCTTCGACCCCGAGAAGAACCCGGCCCTGAAGCGCGAGGTCAAGCTCGCCCGCAAGGCGATGGTGCCGGACAACTATATCAAGCGCGTCATCCAGTTCGCCCGCCAGGGCTATACCGACATCCAGTTCGACATCTACGACACCGACTGGGATTCGGAAGCCTATCTGACTGTCTCCGGCCAGAACTCGAACAACTCGGTCTCGCTGACCGACGACTTCCTGCGCGCAGTGGAAGCGGATGCGGACTGGAACCTCACCGCCCGCACCACCGGCAAGGTCCTGAAGACGCTGAAGGCCCGCGATCTCTGGGAGAAGATCGGCTATGCCGCCTGGGCGAGCGCCGATCCCGGCCTGCACTTCAACACCACGATGAACGACTGGCACACCTGCCCGGCCTCGGGACGCATCCGCGCCTCGAACCCGTGCTCGGAGTACATGTTCCTCGACGATACCGCCTGCAACCTGGCCTCCGCCAACCTGCTGCAGTTCTACGACCGCGAGACCAAGAGCTTCGACGTCGCCGCCTATGAGCATCTCTGCCGGCTCTGGACCGTCGTACTCGAGATCTCGGTGACGATGGCGCAGTTCCCGAGCCGCGAGATCGCCGAGCTGTCCTATGAGTTCCGCACACTCGGCCTGGGTTATGCCAATATCGGCGGCCTGCTGATGACCATGGGCCTCGGCTATGATTCCGAGGAAGGCCGCGCGCTTGCCGGCGCCCTCACCGCGATCATGACCGGCGTCTCCTATGCGACCTCGGCCGAAATGGCGGGCGAGCTTGGCCCCTTCCCCGGATACAAGAAGAACGCCAGCCACATGCTGCGCGTCATTCGCAACCACCGCACCGCCGCTCATGGGCAGGCCTCGGGCTATGAAGGCCTGCAGGTTACGCCGGTGCCGCTCGACCATGGCACGCTCGCCCGTCTCGGCGGCTCGAGCGCCACCATGTCGGAACGCGCCCGCGCCGTCTGGGACGAGGCCCTCTCGCTCGGCAAGATGTATGGCTATCGCAATGCTCAGACGACGGTGATCGCGCCGACCGGCACGATCGGCCTCGTCATGGATTGCGACACCACCGGCATCGAGCCCGATTTCGCGCTGGTGAAGTTCAAGAAGCTGGCCGGCGGCGGCTACTTCAAGATCATCAACCGCGCCGTTCCCGACGCGCTGCGCTCGCTCGGCTACCGCGAGGCCGAGATCGCCGAGATCGAGGCCTATGCCGTCGGCCATGGCTCGCTAGCCCAGGCTCCTGGCATCAATCACGGCTCGCTCCGGGCCAAGGGCTTCCCCCAGGCCAAGATCGACGCGGTCGAGAAGGACCTGAAGGCCGCTTTCGACATCAAGTTCGTCTTCAACAAGTGGACGCTGGGCGAGGACTTCCTCGTCAATGAGCTCAAGGTCCCGGCCGAGAAGCTGAATGACATGTCGTTCGAGCTCCTGCCCTTCCTCGGCTTCTCGAAGGCCGAGATTGAGGCCGCGAATGTCCACGTCTGCGGAGCGATGACGCTGGAAGGCGCGCCGCACCTCAAGCTTGAGCATTACAACGTCTTCGACTGTGCGAACCCGTGCGGACGCATCGGCAAGCGCTATCTCTCCGTCGAGAGCCACATCCGCATGATGGCGGCGGCGCAGCCCTTCATCTCGGGCGCGATCTCGAAGACCATCAACATGCCGAACGACGCCACCGTCGAGGACTGCAAGAGCGCCTATCTGCTCTCCTGGAAGCTGGCCCTGAAGGCGAACGCCCTCTACCGCGACGGTTCGAAGCTGTCGCAGCCGCTGAACTCGGCCCTGATCTCGGACGAGGATGACGACGCCGACGACGCCGTCGAGTTGCTGCACCAGCAGCCGATGGCGGCACGCGCCACCCATGTCGCCGAGAAGATCGTCGAGCGCATCGTCGAACGGATCGAACGCAAGCGCGAACGCGAGAAGATGCCGGACCGTCGCACCGGCTATATCCAGAAAGCCGTCGTCGGCGGGCACAAGGTCTACCTGCACACCGGCGAATACTCGGACGGACGCCTCGGCGAGATCTTCATCGACATGCACAAGGAGGGCGCGGCCTTCCGGGCGATGATGAACAACTTTGCGATCGCGGTCTCGCTCGGCCTGCAATACGGCGTGCCGCTGGAGGAATATGTCGAGGCCTTCACCTTCACGCGCTTCGAGCCCTCGGGCTTCGTGCAGGGCAACCAGTCGATCAAGAACGCCACCTCGATCCTCGACTACGTCTTCCGCGAGCTGGCGATCAGCTATCTCTCGCGCAACGACCTCGCCCATGTCGACCCGAGCGAGATCGGCCATGACGTGATCGGCGGCGGCGTCGGCCAGGACAAGGCGCCGGATGCAATCGGTCCGATCACCTCGACCCCGCTGGCCTCGACTGGCTTCCGCCGTGGCAAGCCGATCAACCTGCTCGCCATCCAGGGCGGAATCGTCCACGAGACCGTCGCCCGCAGCAGCAGCAACGTCACCTCCTTCGCCACCGCAGGCGCGACTGCGCTGAAGCCGGACGCCGAAGAAGAGGCCGTGGGCGAAGCTGAACTGGCCAAGCTCGGCTTCGCGGCTCCCGCCGGCCAGCCGACAGCCTCGGAGCGTCGCGCCGAAGCGATCATGAAGGGCTATGTCGGCGATTCCTGCGGCGAATGCGGCAACTTCACGCTGGTCCGCAACGGCACCTGCCTGAAGTGCAACACCTGCGGTAGTACAACTGGCTGCTCGTAGCACGCAGAGTACTGATACTGCTGAAAATCGGGGCATAGTGTTGCCGCGATTGTAGTAGGTCGAGTTCCGCAATCAGCGATAGGGCGCCCGGTCCCGGCCGGGCGCCTTTCATTTGAAGAACCGAGCGCTCCCGAGGTCCCCCAGTCGTTCATTTTTKGTTTTCGCGGACGGCTGAACGGCCTGAGCAGGCAGGATCTGAAACGGGCGAGCCATAAAGGTGCCGCCGTTGCGACGCGGTCCGGAAGCAGACAGCGTCAGGGAGCGCCTGAATTTCTGGCCAAGGCACTTCCAAAGCGCTCGTGGTCCGCCACGAACGCCGACTCATCCACACCTACGGCTCATCCGCTGCGCGGTCGTGATGGGCTCTGGTGCTGTGCTTGTCGCATAGCGCTTCACCAGCCAGAACGGTATCCACAACCGCCATAAACGAACTCAGCGCTGGATAAAAAATTGGGGGGGGCAACCTCACCAGCGCGGCGAATCCGGTATCGATACCGGCGGAACATGCATTGGCCATCTGGAACGACCTTCGCCGAGTTCCGGCACTCGGCCAGCCCTCTCCTCTTACATGTCTGTCTTGATGCTGTCGAAACCTGCCGCACGCTGGAGGGATACTTGCAAGGCTTCCGCCGCCGACAAGAAGCTTGCCGATGCTGCACTGACGAGCTTCATGAAAAAATGCGAAAGCGACGCTGCTAAAGCGTGCGACGTGACTGCCGCCGAACGAAAACTGTCGGGCGCCGCGAAGTCGAGCTTCACTAAGAAGTGCGTCAGTGACGCTGTCGGGGCGTGACGCATCAGCTGCGCGGTGACCAAGAGGCTTGAGCGTCGCGGCCTCGATTGGATGAAGCGCGCCGCGGACGAAGCGATGACAACGGCGGGCAACCTCCGGCCGTTGTGCGCTCCACGCCCACCTGTGCATCGAACACGCGCTGGACATGGCCACGATCTCTTCATCAGGCACGGCGATAGGCCATGCGCATGCGCGCGACGAAACCCCGGCGACCAGGCTCCCGCCGCGTAGAACCTGACACGAGCGCGCCTACGAAGGCATCGCCTTGAGAGCTAACGCCTTCCCGCTTTGGGGACTCAGAGACGCCCGGCGCGCCGTGATGGAGTAGCGGGCGTGATTGACGGCAAGGGCCATCGTCGCATCCTCGCCTGAACGCCCCCCGGACGCGACGGCTTCATCGACCAGTTGATGAAGGGAACGGTCCAGGGCCTCAAGCCCTTCGGCATCGGCCTCCCGCGCTTGGTCCGCAATCTGAATGAACTGCCCGATCCGCTTCTGCTCCTGGCGCATCCGGGACATCTTCACACGCCCCAGGATGATCGTCGTCAGCGAACCCAGGACGCTGAGGAGAGCCGCGGCAAGATAGAAATAGCCTTGGAACTCGTCGAAGAAGCTCTGTTCACCGTTGCTGAGATAGTTGGCGACGCCGGGATGGATGGGCAGGATCGGGTTCTTGTCATCCGGGTCGGGGGCCTCGATCTGGCTCGCCAGGGGCGTGAGCGCCATCAGCTTGGTTTTGGAGACGAAGAGGGTCCGGCCTATCGCCCCTGCGACGAGATTGAGCATCGTGTCGGGCGCGACAAGTCGGTAGGTCACTGCGAGTGTCGTCACGGTGTCGTCGGGGGTCGCGGGGTGCGATCTGAACGCGCCTTCGGGAACATCGTAGGATTCGAAGGCCGGAAAGCGTCGATTGAAGGCATCGGCGTCGGAGAACGCCAGGATCGTCGGTGTCCCTGCGGTACCCTTCGCCATGGCGTTTACTGCGCCAATAACCTCTCCCGGCCCAACCGGCCCGACGGCAAGGATCGCCGCGATATGCCGTTGGTGAACCGCGGCAATCATGTCGTCAGGCGCGAGAAAGACCCGCTTCACATCATGAGGCGCGACATTGTAATAGCCCAGGATGACATCGAGTAGCGCGGCGTTGACCTCCTGCAGACGCCCCTGCGGAATTGCGATCGTCTTGCCGGAAAGCTTGCCGATACTGTCGACGGGCGATTTCGGCGGCAGAACGAAGGCGACGACATCGCGACGGAGAATCGCAATCGTCTGTCCGTTGGTCGGTGGCGAGACGTCGCTGCGGATCACGGCGAGATCCGCCTCGTCAGCTTCGATCGCCTTCGAGCTCGCAGCCAGATCTTTGACCGGCAGCGGCTGAAGTCTGATCCGGGGATGATCCCTGGTCGTCTCCGTGATGAGGGCGCCAACGAGACGCTGCGCGTCGGTGCCAAGCGCTCCCGTCGTCACCCGCACGGTCGCGTGGGGTGACCAGAAATGGATCGTGGCGGCAATAGCGGCAACGACGAGAAAACCCGCTGTCCATGCTGCAAATCGCACAACCCTGGTCCTCAATCATCCGCCGACCTGGCCGAGACCGGCCACCGACGAAGCTGCTGCGGGAAACGTGCAGCCTCTCGGACGGCAAGACACAACGGGAAGGCAAGACTCTACTTAGAGGTTGGGACGCCTGCACCGTTCGCGCCTTCCGGTGATGATGAGGCAGCCGCACGCTGCCGTCCACCTTCAGACGGCTCATCAAGGTGCCCATTCCTCGCGGTGCAGCGTGTTCTGGCGCGCGAACAGGACATGCGCAGCAAAGAGAGTGCGGCCTGACACGGAGGACGAGCACGGCCCTCCGGCAGCGCGCCCTACCCGCATAGGCGAGCCGGAATGCGACAATCAAAGGCAGTGAAGCAACGCTGCTGGTCAGGTTCATCAGTCGCCCAAGGTAGAGGCCCCTCTCTGCGCTCCGGAGCAACGGACCCTCCCCTTGGACGCAACTGAGCCCTTGCGATCATTGTAGGATGGGCTGCGGGTGGCGATCAGGCCGGGCATCAGAAGCGCCATCGTGAAGATCGGCTATCGCAGGAAACGCGGCAAAGCCGCCATACGCGAGACTATGGTGCAACGGCCACCTTGCGGGATACGCTGGATGTGCCGGGTCGAATCGCTAGCCTGGCTGCAATCGTCGGCGCAGTACTTGGCGCCTCTTCGGAGCCCCTAGGTCAATGACCATCACAGAGGAACTCGTGTCGCCGAAGACATCGCTCCAGAAAAACCCATTCGCCATCTTGGGCGCGACGACGAGAGACAACCGAAGCCGCCTTATCGAACTGGCCGATGAAGTTGCTCTGGTAGCCGATGGCGACGAGGGCCAGAAGGCCCAATCCACCCTGTTGAACATCCGGACGCGGCTAGCTGCCGAAATGGGGTGGCTTCCGGGCGTCGCTCCGCGAAAGGCCACTGCCGCCGTCGAGGGTCTCTCGAGCATGACGGGGCTAGAAGCGACGGTGGAATTGCCTCCTCTTGCCCGCGCCAACCTGTTGTCGGCATCTGCGCAGGCAAAGCCCGAGGCGAGGACGCCACAGGAAGCCGCCGCGATCTTCTATCGTCTCGCCTTGGCGGTGGAGGACGTCGACCTGGCTGGCGTATTGCGGGATATCAACGAGGATCGCTCGGTCGCCGGGTTCCCTCCCGTCCGCGACGAGGGGGCCATCCTGGAGGAATTCGAGGCCCGAAAGCGGGATTACCGAAAGGCCATCAACGACGTTCTGGATCGGCTCCCGAGTCGGACCCTCGTGAAGGTCATGGACATGGTGGTTCAGAAGGGCACGAAGGACGGCAGCGAGCACGCCCCGGCCTTCATTCAGGAGATTGTCGCGTCCTACGAGTTTGGACTGCGGGGGTTGATCGAAGCCGAGTCCTCAACCGTCGAGAGGCTCGTGACACGTGGCAATGCCGTGGCAGTCCATGGGGAAGCCCACGTCATCCCCGTGATCGACGAGATCAAGAAGGTCGCCGCGAACTTCAACGAGATCGTCGGGCCAGCCCAGCTCGTGGCGAGGGCGAACGGGATCGACCACCTGGCGACCCACAACCTGGCCATCGCGATCCGCGAACTCGCGATCGCACTGCACAATAAGTACGGCTTCGTCGACACGCCCGCCCGCATCGCCGCCTTCCTGAACGATCATTTCGGACTTCTGGACACGGTCACCGACCGAGTAACGCAGGACCTCGCCTATCTCAAAGAGGCCGAGGAAGAAAAGAAGCAGTCGGAAGCCGACCGTGCCGAGTTCGAACGCTGGCTCATCTATAGCGCCGGAATTGGAGCCCTGTTCAAGGACAAGGTCAGTATCTCGTCCACGGGCGTCTCCTGGCAGAACAATCACATCACCCTCGAAGCAGTGACGCGCCTGCGATGGGGTGGTGCCAGCGGACTCCCGGCCGGCACGGCCTATACGATCATGCTGGGCGATGGTCGATCGGCCTTCACGATCAACACGCGCAAAGCCGATATCTACGCGAACCTCGTCGATCGCATATGGCGGACCGTCGGCCTCCGACTGCTACTTGAAACGGCCAGGAGGCTGCAGTCTGGGGAGGCACTGCGCTTCGGTGAGGCCATCGTGCGCGATGACAGCGTCACATTGATACGTCACAAAATACTCGGCTCGAATGAGCCCGTCGCGCTCGACTGGCATCAAGTCAACATCTGGACCGAGGACGGGCATTTCGTCCTGGGCTCGCGAGCCGACAAGAAGGTCTATGTCCGCCTTTCCTACCAGAGCGACGATAACGTACCTGTCTTGGAACATCTTATCCGCACCTTCTTCAAGACAGGCACGGACAGGATTTCCGAGATCTTCAACTGATCAGCGCCAGGCAAGCATCTGCTCAGCGGCTTCAGATCGTAGTGCGGCGCGCATCGCTTCAACGTCCGACTTGGCAATTGTCATATCGGACGCGCGATGGCGATAGCGTGTACAACGAGAATTATAGTCATTGATCCGCAAGTTCAAATTCCGAATATGCACCTCGCGCTTTAGGTCAGAAATCGCTTCAATATGATCAAGCCTGATCACCTCCGCAAGGCAATACCTTATCTCTGCGACTGAGAACGTCAAACCCTGACCGACAGACGGGATCTTCATCGACTCTGAACTACGGAGCGGCGTTGCTCGTGGAAGGGCCGACGTTGTCGAACCACCCGTATAGGGAGGCACATAGCTCGATGACTGCGGTCTTGCACTTAGGTATGCCAGGACACAGATGCCGGCTATGACGAGCGCCCACGTCTTCCGGCTTCCGGTCCAGAATCCAGGACCAGTCGAACGACGCCCCTGATGAGAGCGGGCCTCGGGATCAGAGGGGCGCGCGCTGGAAGCTGGCGGCAACGCGATCGTCGGCGCGGCGGAGATCGTGGAGGCAAGCGCCGTCAATCCCGCGAACCCTCGAGGCACCTTTTCGTCGATGTCACTCACCGCCCCCTCCTAGACAAAGCCGACGCGTGGCTTGGGCGCCCCGCTTTGCGGGAGCGCATCAACGGCCTTCGAGAAGGATGCATCGTCGATGGTGCTCATACGGGCGCGAGCCGCAAGTCGCGCAGCTTCACGGACGACGAAGGCGGTGTCAGAGAGAGGCCGCCCGGCGAGGCGCATTGCATAGGTTTCGAGAATCACGCCATCCGCCAGCGGCACGCCGTCCAGAAGAGCCCGCAACAAATCGAGCATCTCGGTCTGATCAGCGTGGTCGACCTTCACGACATGGTCGAAGCGTCCTCGACGGAGGATCGCCGGATCGATCATGTCGACGCGGTTGGTCATCCCGACAATCAGCACGCCCGCCTTGATCGCTTCCGGGATCGCTCTCAGGAATTCGGCGATCTCTTCTACCCTATGTTGCCCGCCGCCCGCGTCGCGCTCGGACAGGAGCGCATCCATTTCGTCGATGACCACCAGGGATGGAGCCGCGGCAATCGCGGCCTCGAACAACTGCCCCACCTTCCGGCTGGTCTCGTGGATGTATGGGCTGGCCACGCTGCTCGCATCCACGGCGAAATGGGGCCAGCCAAGATGGGCGATCAGTCGCTCGACAGCCACGGTCTTCCCGCAACCTGGCGGGCCCTCCAGGACGATCGCGCCGGGGTTGCCGATGCCGAGCGCAGTGTAATGCGACCGATTTTGGACGATGTCGACGACGTGGTCGTTGAAGAAATCCTCGAGCGCCGTCCTTCCCGGCAGGCGGAGGCGGCCATCGCTCGCCTTCGCAGCCGCGGTTCGGGCGAATTCAGCGGCTTCAGCCTCCGCACGCGGGATCAACATGGCGCCGGTGGGCTCCAATCCTGCTGCGCGGATCACATCGGCGAGTTGATCGACCGACATCCAAGAGAGCAGGTTTTGCACATTGGACATGGGATCGACCGAGACGCGCAAGCCGCCGGTCAGCCACGAACCCAGAACGAGCGCGTCGCCCGCGAGGGCATCTTCGGCATGGGTCGGGAGTATCCGCGACAGCTTCTCCACATAGAGCGCGCGCTCCAACGAGCCATCGCGGTAGCGAGCGCGCGTCTGCCGCATAGCGGCGGCAAAGGACAGTGCCTCCACCTTGTCCCGCGGCGAAGCACATCGATCCAGGGGCGCGAGCGCGAACGATCGCTCGCTCAGGATCGCGCCCATCCGATTCTCGCCGAACGTGACCTTCAACACCTCGGCCTCGTCGAGCAGCCGATCCTGAAACCACCTGTGAAGCAGCGTGCCGCGTATCAGCAGCACAAGACCGCCGCCATCCGCCTTGACGATCTGCCAGCCCGGCCCGGAATGCATCACGCGGCCAGCGCCTACGCCGCGCGCGATTTGGAAACCGATCGGAAGCCAGGGATCCGTGGACATGTCAGGCGGTCACGATATTGGTCATCGCGATCAGATCGTCGGCCTCCGCGGAAACGATCCGGATGCCACCGAGGCCGTGAAACGCCGCCCGTAATCCCTCGATATCGCCTGCCGCAATGGCGCGCTCCCCCTCGGCAACGAGATGCTCGAACATCTTCGGATCGGTGAAGAGATGGGGCGCGGAGGCGTAGTCCTTGAAGCGGTCCACGATGAACCAGTCCTGGCGGCGAAGGATCGTGCCGATCTTGCGGCGGAGTTCCTGGAGATTGGCCTCGAACCCATGGCCGGGCGTACCGATCAGACGCTCCGTGGCTGCCTGCAAGGCCTCGAAGGAGCTGACCTCCGCCGGCTTTGCCAAGGCCCTCATGTCGTGGAAGAACGCAACGACCTGATCCAACTCCATGCGGCGAATGACGCGGAAATTCGCCTTTCGAGCGGAGGCCAGCAGGCTCTTCGCCCTCTGGACGTTGTCGGAGGCCTGCTTGGCGACTTCGGGATCGCTCTCCTGTTCACTGATCGAAGCCGCCAGCTCCAGCCTCTCGCGCGCTTCGGAGAGCGCCGGGTCGTCGACCTTGGCAGAGACCTCCGCAAGCTGTTCGGCCGCTTGCGACGCCTCGTCCAGGATGCGCCTCGCGGCACTGCTGTAGTCGATCATTCCGGAAGCGCGGGAATAGAAGTTCTTGTCGCTCTGGAACGACCCACCGATCGCCGGAATCTCGACTTTCAGGTCGATGTTCCCTCCATCGCCGATCTCGTAGGTGAGGATGAGCGGCGCCCCCGCAGGGATGACGCCATCGACGAAGTCATTGCCGGTAATCTCGAACAGGCCGATGAACGTATTGTCCGAGACGGGATGATCGATATCCCCCTCCCAGAGCTTGAATTTCAATGACCCGGAGGCTCCCGCGCGAAGTGCCTCAGCAGCCTTGAATGGCTGGACACCACGAGCCGGCAGCTGGTCTCCGGCCTTCACCAGGTAATGAAGCCTGGCGATGTCGCCAACGGTATCCAGGACCTCGACGCCGATCGAGTGGGAGGCAGGGATGGCGTCGATGGTAGCGGCCGTCTGCGTGATGACGATGCGATCCTGCGCCAAGGAGAGTGGCCCTCCGGCAGGATCGAAGACGAACATCTTGAAAGTATTCTCGCCCCGCTTCGAAAGGGGCACCTCGATGACAGTGCCGTTCTTGATCTCGGCGCGGCCCGAAGACCACCCGGTGTCGAGACTGTCGACCTGAAAGGACGAGCCCGGGGCCGCGGGTGATCCGAGCTTCAGCGCGATCTTCGCTTTCTGATCCGGAGTTCGTGCGGCGTAATTCACCGTCAGGTCCAGTGTCGACCCGACGCTCACGCTCCCCCTGGAACTCTTGCGGCCCCGGCTATGCGCGCTCCAGTCGATGGCCTCGGCGAAGATGGCGGCGCCAGTGGCAACCGCCGTCATCGGATTCACGTCCGTTGACGGCGCGATGCCAAGCTCGAACGCGACGCGCTCGCGCAGCGGCTTGTATTGGGTCGGACCGCCGACGAAGACGATACGTTCGATGTCGTGTGGAGTGAGACCTGCGTGCTCGATCGTGTCACGCGCCGCCTGGACGGATTCCTTGACCTTGCCCTCGATCAGCCCACCCAGCTGATCCCGGGTGATGTTGACGTCGAGATAGATCTCGGTACCCGCCAGGTCCTTGCATCCGCATTCCGTCTCTTGTGCCCCGATCACCGCATTGTCCCGGCTGGAAAGCTCGATCTTCGCCTTCTCCACCGCCCGCTCCGCGACACGACGCAGCAGCTTGTATTCGGGCAGGGACGAGAACCCCTCGGGCAACGCAAAGGTCTGCTGAAGCCAGGGCATGACGAGGTTGTCGACGATCATGCGATCGAAATCCCGTCCTCCGCACATCTGGATGCCGCCCTGGCCGAGAAGGCTCACGCGGCCGCCAATGCTCTGGGCGATGGCGATGTCCAGGGTTCCCCCGCCAAGGTCGTAGATCAGGAAGATCCCATCGCCCTGGCGACTGCGCATGACGCTCATCACCGCCGCAACGGGCTCCTGCATCAGGGCCACCTTGCCGAGCCCCGCCGCGCGCGCAGCCTCGATCGTGGCGTCCTTCTGCATCTGGTTGAACGCCGCCGGCACGGTGATCACGGTGGCCACGGTCTCGTCGTTGCGGATCTGCTCCGGCAGATAGCCAAACAGCGTGCGAAGGATCTCGGAAGAGCATTCCTCGGGTGTCATGGTAATGCCCACGGAGGGCAAGCGGATTGGCGTCGAGGTACCTATGTGCCGCTTGAACAGCATGGCAGTGCTGTCCGGATTTCGCGGTGCGTTCTCGTAGGCCCGCTGCCCGATATAGCGGTTGCCGCGCCGGTCGATCGCGATCGCCGACGGCGTCACGTCGTTCTGCTCGGGGCTCTTGTAGAGCTGGACGGTCTCCCCGTCATAGGAGCAGATTGCGCTGTTGGTGGTGCCCAGATCAATGCCGACGTAGTGGCTCATCTTCCAACCTTCTTGAGCATGACCGTGCCCATGCGCAGCAGGCCGGCAGAATTCATCACGATCGGATCGATCGTTTCCGCGACGACCAAGGTGTCGTCTGGTCCAAAATCGGCAATATTGAGGGGCGTGGCGGCGGTCCCGGTGTCGAATTGCTGGCCTTCGAGGTTCACCAGGCGCATTCCCGATGCTCCCAGGCAGCTTTCGACCTTTCCGAGGAAATATCGATGCTGGTTCGTGAACCGTGTTGCTTCCAGTGGGTCCAGCTTGGACAACGCTCGCCCGAAGAGCTTCTGGAAACGCCAACTTTCAAGTGCGAGCTCAAGAAGCGCGTCCTCGGCCCTGTTGGCCGCCTGATCGGGATCCATCGACATTTCCGTAGGGTAAGACGGCTCTTGGCATGACCGGCGCAGCCGGAAATAGCCACACGCTAGAATTGTATGAGATTCGTATTCGACTGCAATGGCTTGCTCACGCTCTTCCCCTTCGCAAACCGATGAGGCGCACTTGCTCGGCGCATGGGCCGCATGGCGAGATTGGCCTTCCCCGAGCACGGACAGAGTCGGAAGGCTGAATACCTGCAAGCGGCTGCATTTCAGCAGCGTCAGGCCTCGCCCTGATCCGTGCGCCCCGTGCGAGAACGCCAGCACCGGCAAAAATGACGGTGACTCGTGCGAGGAACTTGCCTCTAGCAGTCAGACGGCGTCGTGGCGCGGAGCATCACATCGGACTCGATGATGATCCGTTGCTGCGCGTTGCGGCCGGCGAACCCGGTCGAGTTGGAGGCGATGCGACTCGCCCAGGAGCCAGCTCTGACGATCGAGCATCTCCAGATTGGCGGGGCACAGACGAGCTGCACGCTGCCGCTCGACATGCCCCTGCCTTCGGCCGCGCTCGTCGCCCTGGTGCGGCGCGATGGCGAGGTGCCTCAGGCGCCGACAGGGCTGAAGGCGCCGTTTCGGCGGCCTCAACGGCCGCAGCAACACGGTGCTGTTCTGGGAGCCGGCGGCGCATGGCGGCGCGCAGCTCTTCGACGTGCTCTGGAGCGCGACGGAAAACGGGCCGTGGCAGGTCATCAACCCGGTCGGGTTGCTGTCGAGCGTTTACCTGCATGCGACCCAATCAGAGGGGCATTATCGCGTCGGGGCGCGGGACCTGTTCGGCCGGACCAGCCAGGAGTCGACGACGATCAAGGCCTGAGCCGATCCCTCACCTGGGAAGGAAGAGCTTCGATCCCTGCGGCGTGCCAAACCGGCMGTTGCGCCGGAACGCCGACTGACGCCGACCGCGACACGACGCGCGGTCGGCGTCAGCAGCGCCAGGATCGCGTGCGCGATGTGGTCGAGGCAGCGAGGCAAAGGGGCGCCAAGGCGGTTCCCTTGCACCTGGATGTCGGGCGCAGCGACAGCTTCGCGGCGTTCCGGGATGAGGCAACGGCAATGCTGCAGCGCGAATGGAACGCAGGCTCCTTCGACTACCTCGTCAACAATGCGGGCTTCGGACAGATGGCCCTGTTCGAGGACACCAGCGAGGAGCTCTTCGACTCCTTCATGCGGGTGCTGTTCAAGGGACCCTATTTTCTGACCCAGGCTCTGCTTCCAGTGCTTGCTGACGGCGGTGCCATCGTCAATGTGACGAGCAATTCGACCCTGCAGAGCGGCATGGAGCCGGGCTATTCCGCCTATGCATCGATGAAGGGCGGCCTGACCGTACTCACCCGCTACATGGCCAAGGAGTTCGGCCGCCGCGGCATCCGCGTGAACGCCGTTGCGCCGGGCGCCACCAGGACCCGGATCGGCGACGATGCGTTCGATCGCTATCCGGAGATCATTCAGTCCATCGTCGAGAAGACGGGGTTGGGGCGTCTCGGAGAGGCCAGCGATGTGGGCGCCGTGATCGCAGCCGTGCTCTCGGACGAATTCCGCTGGGTAACCGGACAGTCCATCGAAGCATCCGGCGGCGCCAGGTTGTCCTTCGCCTGCTAGGCGAAACCGCAGCGCCTCCTGAGGTCGAGCCACGATCGGCCCCTGGCAATCTCACACGGGCCGGCCATCGGGGCACGCGCTGGCGGCTCGGGACGCGCCCTCGCGTCGCTCATGCCCGGGACGCGGGCGTCGAGGTCGCCCGTCTTCGGAATGGTGCAACCGCGCATCGGTCGGGCAGGCCGTCCCTGGATGCCCTGTTGATGTTGGGGCAGGCGTGGTCGGATGGTATTCAACAACATGCAGGGCTGTCGCCATCCTGTCATGTGCGGCTGCAACTAGCTCACCCCATCCAAGGGATCACGGATTATCGGAGGTTGGGGATGCAACTGAGAACGCTTTGGCATGCGGTAGCAATTGGCAGCGCCTTCGCTGCGGCCCCTGTCGCCGCGCAGACGATCTATCCCATCAACCGTGCCGAAATCCTCGAGGGCTCGCGCTTCGACTTCAAGGTCGAGTTCCCGAACGCGCCGACCTCGGCCGATGTCGCGGTCACGATCAACGGCAAGCCGGCCGCCGAAATCTTCGGCAAGGCCACGACCTTCATGCAGAACGAGGAAGGCCAGAAGCATTCGGCGCTGTGGCTGCGTGGCGCGACGCTTCCGGCGGGCAATTATACCGTCGAGGCGAAGCAGGGAACCAACAAGGCGACGGTCAAATGGGAGGTCTTCGCCACCACCCAGCCGCGCCGCGCCAAGAACGTCATCCTCTTCATCGGTGACGGCATGTCGGTCGCCAACCGCACCGCGGCCCGCATTCTCTCCAAGGGCTGGGACGAAGGTCGCTACAATGGCGAGCTCGCCATGGACGACATGTCCAACATGGCGCTGATCTCGACCTCGGGCACGGACTCGATCGTGACCGACAGCGCCAATGCCGCCCATGCCTACACCACCGGCCATAAATCCTGCGTCAACGCACTCGGCGTCTACTGCGCCAAGAACGCCCTGACGCTCGACCATCCCAAGGTCGAGACCATCGCCGAGGTGATCAAGCGTCGCGGCAAGATGGCGATCGGCGTCGTCACCAACTCGGAAATCGAGGACGCGACCCCGGCTTCGATGGTGGCCCACACCCGCCGCCGCTCGGATTTCAACGACATCGTCAAGATGTTCCACGATGTGCAGCCCGACGTGATCATGGGCGGCGGCTCCCCGAACTTCCTGTCCAAGGCGACCCACGGTTCGAAGCGGACCGATGAGCTCGACTTCATCGCCAAGTTCAAGGAGGCGGGCTACACGCTCGCGACCACCAAGACGGAAATGAACGCGGCTGTCGCGGCCGGCTCGAAAAAGCTGCTCGGCCTCTACAACACCGGTAACATCGACGGCGCGTTCGATCTGCGGCTGACCAAGAAGGGCACGGTTTCGAAGTTCCCCGACCAGCCGGACGTGGTAGAGCAAACCAAGGCTGCGCTCGACATGCTCAAGGGCAACGAGGACGGTTTCTTCCTGATGGTCGAGTCGGCCCGCATCGACAAGTACAGCCATTCGCTCGACTGGGAGCGTTCGGTGTTCGATACGATCATGCTCGACAACGCGGTGAAGGTGGCGAAGGACTTCGCCGGCGACCGCAACGACACCCTGATCATCGTGGTGCCCGATCACGCCCATCCGATCTCGATCATCGGCACCTATGACGACGACCGTCCGGGCCAGCTCCTGCGCGACAAGCTCGGCGTCTACGCCGACTCCGTGCCGCCGAACTACGGCCCGCTCGACGTGGACGGCTACCCCACCAAGGTCGACACCTCGCGCCGCCTCGCAGTGGTCTATGGCAGCTATCCCGACACCTGCGACACCGGCCGCCCGGACATGACCGGCGAACGCGTGCCGGCGGTCAAGGGCCCGGATGGCAAGACCAATATCGCGAACGAGAAGGACTGCACCGGCCCGCTGGCCGCGCGCCGGACAGGCAACCTGCCCTTCGACGCCAATAGCGGCGTCCACTCCGCCGACGACGTGATCCTGACTGCGATGGGCCCGGGCGCCGAGAAGTTCCGCGGCCATAAGCCCAACACCTATGTCTTCCGCGTCATGGCGGAAGCACTGGCGCTGGGCGGCAAGTAAGTAAGGCGGCAAGTAGGCCGGCCATCCGCCGACAGGGACGAGCGATGCAACGGCAACGCCATGAGATGCTGACCACCCGCCGCGTGACCCTCACGGGTCTCGCGGTGGCCCTGCTTTGCAGGGATGTCCGAGCGGCGGAGCCGGCCACGATCGCCTTCGACGGCCTCTACAGATCCTTCGGCGTGCTCGGCTTCCAGTTTTCGGACCGCGTCACGGCCCTGCGCGGACAAGAGGTACGCCTGACCGGCTACATGGCGCCTCCGCTGAAGCCGGAAAGCCACTTCTTCGTGCTCACGCGCGAGCCGCTGGCGATCTGCCCGTTCTGCCAATCGGATGCCGACTGGCCAGTCGACATCGTCGTCGTCTTCATGAAGGAGATCACGCCAATGGTCAGCGCCGGTCGCAAGGTCGTCGTGTCGGGTCGGCTGGAGATAGGCTCGGCCACGGATCAGGAAACCGGCTTCGTCAGCCAGATCAGACTCGTCGATGCCCGCTTCACACTCGCCTGAGCGATCCGCCGCTCGGACATTGCGGCTTTCAAACGTGACACTCGACCATCGCGGCGGCGACGGGCGCCCTTTCCGCGTGCTGGACGTTCCCGAACTCACAGTGCCTTCCGGCGCTCATATCGGTTTGCGCGGCCCCTCAGGCTCCGGCAAGACCTCGCTTCTGCACCTGATTGCCGGGCTGATCGTGCCGAGCACAGGCAGGGTCTCATGGGGCGAGACGGAGATCTCCTCCCTGTCGCCCGGCAATCGCGACCGCTGGCGTCTCTCGACGCTCGGCTCCGTCTTCCAGGATTTCCACCTGATCCCGGAACTCGACATCCTTGGCAACATCACGCTGCCCACGACCTTCTCATCCTGGAGGGTTGGCCCGGCCGAGCGGGAGCATGCCAAGACCGTCGCCGCGCGCATGGGTCTCACTGATCTGCGCCGCCGGACAGGAGTACTTTCACGTGGCGAGCAGCAGCGGGTTGCGATTGCCCGCGCGGTCTGCCGGCAGCCTGCCATGATCCTCGCCGACGAACCCACGGCCAGTCTGGATGCGGCCCATGCCGATGAGGTGGGCGCCTTGCTGGTCGATGCGGCCGTTGAGGCCGGCGCCACCTTGATTTGCGCCACGCATGATGCCGCGCTCCTGGCGCGGATGAAGCATCGGCTCGACATCAAGGCCGCGTCTCCGATTGCGAAGCAGGCCGCATGAACCCCTTCGCAATGATCCTCGCCGATCTTCGCGCCCTGCGTTGGACGGCGGCCGCGATTGTCGTCCTGATAGCGCTGGCGGTTGCAGTCGGCGTGGCGATCGGCGCGCAGGAGCGGGCGCTGCGGCAGAGTTCGGCCGCCGCGGCGGATGACTTCGCCCTCCTCATCGGTGCGCCCGGCAGCCAGACCCAGTTGCTGATGTCGACGGTCTATCTGCAGCTCGACGCGATCCCGCTGATGGAGGGAAGCGTCCTGCAGTCGCTGGCCCGGGACGAGCGTGTCGCCGCCTTCGCGCCGATCGCCTTCGGCGACGTCACACGTGGCTATCCGATCATCGGCACGACCGCGGCCTTTGCCACGCGCTGGGGCCGCGTCACACCGAGCGAGGGGCGCCTCTTCGCCAGGGAACGCGAAGCCTTGATCGGCGCCGATGTCGACTATCGGCTCGGCGAGAGCATCACGCCGTCGCATGGTGTTGCCGGCCAGACTCATAAAGCGGGCGAGGAGGATGAGGACGAGGCCGGACACCGCCATGCCGGCCACGACTACACCATCGTCGGCCGCCTGCCGCCGCTCGGATCGCCCTGGGACCGCGCGATCCTGGTACCGATCGAGAGCGTCTGGGAGGTTCACGGGCTCGGCAATGGACACGCCGCAGGCACCGAGACGATCGGGCCGCCCTTCGATGGCGTGCCTGTGCCCGGCGTGCCCGCGATCGTCGTCAAGCCGCGCAGCGTGGCCGGGGCCTATGCCCTGCGCAGCCAGTATCGCCAGGGCGGGACGATGGCGTTCTTTCCCGCCGAAGTCCTGGTCGGGATCTATCGCTCGCTCGGCGACGCGCGTGGTGTGCTTGTCTTCGCTTCCACGCTGAATGCGACGCTGGTGCTGGCCTCGATCCTTCTGCTGCTGATTGCGGTGACCGGGCTGCGGCGGCGGCGCTACGCCGTATTGCGTGCCATGGGCGCATCCCGGCTCTACGTCCTGCTCGTGATCTGGCTCGGCATGGCCCTGCTGATGGCGCTCGGCTGTATCGCCGGGCTGTTGCTCGGTGGTGCTGCTGCCGGCGTCCTGTCAGGCCTGATCGAGGCGCAGACCGGCCTTCGCCTCACGATCGCACTGGACAAGCCTGAATTCCTGCAGATCGCCCTGCTGTTCGTCGTCGGCACCGTTCTCAGCCTGCTGCCGGCGATCGCCTCGTTCGCCAACCCGATCGCGTCGGGACTGCGCGACTGAAGCGTGGCGGCTCCCGCTTTGCTGGCGAAGGTCAAGGTCGAACGGCCGCGGCTGTTCATGGTGCCATTCCCAGCGGTTAGTGCTTGATTAACGAAACCATCCAACGATCGCAACGCAGGGTTGTCATCGGCAGCGATGAGCCTAACCTCTCGCCGCACCATGATGGCATTCGAGGATGGCGATCGATGGCGGTCAAAAACGCGATGATCAGGAATGCGTGACGAACGACCAGAGCGCCGCCGAAACCGCGCTCCCGAGTTCCCTGGCCGGCGCCCAATCGTGCTGAATTCGGAGGCCGATTACCTGCGTGCTTGTGCGCGTGCCGGTGAGATCCACGCCGCAGCCGCCCATAATCCGATGACGGACCTCGAGCTCGAACGGCTCGCACTGGCGATACTGACCTGGGAATTGAAACGGGGTGGAAGTGACGTCTAGGGACGACACTGCATGTTGTGCCCGGGCCATCGCGGCAATGAACTCACCCTTCCGAGGAGATTGGCCGCCGGTCTTGGAGAGGACTGCCCCCTGCCCCTGTGCCGCCCGGCACAGGCCCCGAACGCACGCATGGCCCGCAGGATCATTGCGTTCGGAGCACGCCTAGCCCGACAGGCTCGCAAGCTCCCGGACCAATTCCTGCCGCAACCAGGCAACCGATGGGTGTGCTCCCATCGTGCGGTGGGACAGCATCGAGATCTGAAGCGCCGGGCTTGGATAGGGCGGATCACGGAATTCAAGCCCCGGATTCTGCTCCGCCAATTGCTTGGGGACGAACGCAATCATGTCGGTGGCAGCGATAATCGGGGGCACCGTGAGAATATGAGACACAACCGCCCCGACCTTGCGTGTCAGGCCACGCTCCGCCATCAGCGCTTCGAGCTGGAGCGGATTGCTGCTGACATAGGCCCGTTCGAGGCCCTCCTGGTCGATTGTTCCGCCCGCAGTCATTGCGCCTTGGCCGGCGATGAGAATGTCGAGATGCGGGAATTCCGCCAGTTCCTCCACACCAAAGGTGCCGGTCGCAGCAGGATGCCCTCTCCGCATGACCCAGACATTCGGTCCTGTGAAAAGAGGCTCCATGACAAGGCGGGACGGGACGCGCCCGAACGCTCCAATGACGAGATGCAGGGTTCCGCGATCGAGTTCTTCCACGAGGTTGAGATCATTGAACGGGCGCAGCCAGAACCGCAGGCCAGGCCCGATCCGTCCCAGTTTTGAAAGAACGGGCGGCATCAGGGCGCCGATGACATAGTCGGATGTAGCAATGACGAAGCGCGTCTCAGATGAGCCCGGTTCGAATACAGGCCCGTGAAACGCCGCCTCGATCTGACGAAGTGCGCTCTTGATCGGCTGTGCCAACTCTTCAGCGCGCGGCGTCGGGTGCATTCTGCCGGGGCCGCGTACGAACAATTCGTCGTCGAGGATCCGCCGCAGCTTGTTCAGGGAATGACTGACGGCTGATTGGGTCAAACCCAGGCGAGCAGCGGCGCGGGAGGCGCCTCGCTCTTCCATGACCGCATCGAAGACGCGGATGAGATTCAAATCAAGCTTGTGAAGGATGCTCATTGGCCGAGCTTTATCCAATTGAGAACCGGGGAGCTCTTGCTCGCGCTCCTTCGCGACCGGACCGCCAGCTGCCCCCGGAACCGAGCTCGCCAGGGGAAACCGCCTCGGCACGCAGCTTGTGAATGGCAGGTTTCATCTTCGTCCCTTCGCCAGACAGCCTGGCCGCCTGCCTTGCGACCACAGCCGGCAGCCGAAGCGCTCCGCAGCTCCCTTCGTCTCACGAGGTGCCCCGCTCTCATCGAGGGGAAGCCATATGAGCAGCACTCATTCTTCAAATGGCATAGTTTCATTTCAATCATAAGCCCTGAGATCCCATATTCGGGCCGCACCCGGCAGATCAGATTGGCCGGTGAGGAACATCGACATGAGCGCTGCAGTCGCCCGCCTTCGCCCGGCAGAAGGCCCCGCCGCAAAGACAAGCGAACAACCGGCACAGCACAAGAGAAAGCCGCGCCGCGCGCTGATCAACCTCGCCCGCACCTCCGTGCTGGTGGGAGGCGTCGGGCTTGCCATCGTCATCCCGCTGGGATGGGGACACTGGATCGCGGGGCTTACCGACCAGACGACCGACAACGCTTATCTTCGAGCCGACACCGTTCCGGTCAGCGTGCAAACCGGGGGCCGGGTCACCCGGGTCGTGGTCGCGGACTTTCAGCCGGTAAAGGCGGGTGACGCACTGTTCGAGATCGAAGACACGGAACACGCGGCGCGCGTCAGACAGGCAGAAGCCGGCGTCGCAGCAGCCGATGCCGCCTTGCGCAATACCGAAAGCCGGACCGAGCTGCAGCATTATGTCATCGCTCAGACAGAAGCCGGCATCGCGGCCATCCTGGCTGATCGCGACCGTGCCGTTCAGGAACGCGGTCGGCAGGAGGCGTTGACACGCGACGGCTGGACGACGGCACAGCGGCTCGAACTCGCCGTAGCCGATACGAAGCGCTTCGATGCGCGACTATTGGAGAAGCGGGCTGAAATCGCAGTTCAGCGGCAACAGCTCGCGGTGCTTGGAACCCAGGATCAGCAGGCTCGAGCCGAACTGCAAAGCCGGCGCGCGGCTCTCGACCTTGCGCGCGTCGATCTCGGCTACACGCGGATCTCTGCCCCGATCGACGGCATCACCAACGCGAGTTCGGTCCGCGAAGGGCAATATGTCCGCACAGGGTCGCAGCTCATCTCGATCGTGCCGCTGCCACGGGTGCATGTCGTGGCCAATTACAAGGAAACCCAGCTTTCGCAGGTCCGGCCAGGCCAAGCCGTCAGCGTGACGATCGATGCCTTCCCTGGCCGCGCCCTGACCGGCCGCGTCGAGCGTCTGTCGCCCGCCAGCGGCGCGGAGTTCAGCTTGCTGCCGGCGGATAACGCAACCGGCAATTTCACCAAGGTCGCCCAGCGTATCGGAGTTCGGATCGCGCTCGACTCCACTCCGGAACTGGAGGGGCTGCTGCGTCCCGGAATGTCGGTCGTCACGACGATCCACACCGACCGGTTGGCGCCGGAACAGGCTCAACGCTGAACCCGCAACCTCGGGAGGCTCGATCATGGCGACCGCAATCCATCCCGCAGCCCCTGCGCGTCCAATCGCGGCCGCACCGAGCCTGCGCGCACTGGTCGGTGTCGCGGCGGTCTTGCTCGGCACGTTCACCGCACTCGTGAATGCGCGCTTGACTGAAATCGGCCTCGCCGACATTCGGGGCGCGCTCGGGATCGGAGCCGATGAAGGCTCCTGGATCACGACCGCCTACATTACGGCGGAGGTTGCCGCTATCCCAGCCGCGGTCTGGCTACGCGGGATCCTGTCCCCGGCCCGCGGCGTGCTCCTCGGTTCCCTGCTCTTCACGCTCTTCTCGTTGGCCGCGCCGTTCAGCCCGTCACTCACTGTCCTGCTGATGTTCCAGGCCTTGCGCGGGCTCAGTGCCGGCGTCCTGATCCCGATGGCCTATGCGGTGACGATGCGTCATCTGCCTCAGCCCATGCGCCTGTATGGCCTCTCCTTCTATGCGTTGATCTCAGCCTTCACACCGAGCCTCTCGGTGTCGATCGAAGCTTGGGTGATGGACCACTTCACCTGGCAGTACCTGTTCTGGCTGAACGTGCTGCCGGGAACATTGACGCTGTTCGCCGGGTCCTATGGCCTGACCCGCGATCCGATCAAGTACATGCGCTTTCGAAGGCCTGACGGTTTCAGCCTGATCGCGCTTTCACTCGGGCTGGCGGCTCTTGTCACTGCGCTTGATCAGGGAAACCGCCTCGACTGGTTCGCCTCGGGGCTTATTACCGGACTGGCGGCCTCGGCCACGCTTCTCCTCGGCGGCGCCCTGGTCCACGCGCTCCTGCATCACGATCCGCTGGTCGATCCCCGCCTGCTCTGGCGGCGCAACACCGGGCTCGGCCTGTTCATGATGTTCCTGACGCGCATCGCGGTGATGTCATCAGCTCTCGTGCTGCCGCAATATTTCGCCCGGGTGCAGGGCTACAGGGCGCTCGAGAGCGGCAGCGTGTTCCTGGCCTCCGCCTTGCCGCAGCTGCTCCTTATGCCGCTCGTCGCCAGCCTCTGCTACAGGGTCGATCCGCGCCGCCTGCTTGTCTTCGGCGCCGCGCTGCAGGGCGTCGGCCTCCTGATGATGGCAGGCCTGACCAGCCAGTGGAACGCGAGCCAGGTTCTCGTTCCCCTTGTCGTGCAGTCGAGCGCCGCGCCATTCCTGGCCATTCCGATCATGGTCCTGATCACCGAAGACATCTCGCTGCGCGAAATTCCCTGGATCGCATCGCTTGTTCACATCCTGCGCACGGTCGGCTCGGCGGTTGGCGTGGCCGCCGTTGGCACCTTCGTCCGGGTTCAGGAACAGGTGCATTCGAACCTGCTCGGCCAGCATGTCACGACCGCAAGCATCCAGGCCACGCAGCGGATCGAGACGCTGTCGCAGATGTTCTCGTCGCGCCTGCCCGAGATCGAAGCGACGCGGGCAGCTACCGCCCTCATCGCCCGCACGCTGCAACGGGAAGCCTTCGTCCTGGCCTATCGCGACGCGTTCCTGCTGCTCGGCATCCTGATGCTCGCATCGATCCTGATCGCATTTGGCTTCCGCAAGACCATGCTGCCCGGAAAGCTCTTGTAATCCCCCAGGGAGAGAACACCCATGTCTATTCGAGTGCCGACTTCGTCCAGCGACCGGGCTTCGCCCGAGGTCGAGACACATCATTCCGGATATCTGCTCGCCCGCATGCTGCTGGCCGGAGGCTTCGTCTTCAGCGGTCTCAGCAAGCTGTTCGACTTTGGCGGCGCAGTACAGGAAATGGCCCATAATGGATTGCCGCTACCGACCCTCATGGCGGCCGCCGTCATCGTGACGCAGCTGGGCGGATCAGCCCTGCTGGTCTGGCCACGGACGAGTTGGATCGGTGCGGGACTGCTCGCGGGATTTACCGCGATGGCGACCGTGGTTGCTCATGCCCCCTGGAATGATACGGGCCCGATCCCCCTGCCCCAGAGCGTGATCTTTCTCCAGAATGCCGGCCTGTTCGGGGGGCTTCTCCTCGCCTTGGCAATGGGAGGCGGACATCGTCAAATCCGCAGCCTGTTCGGATTGCTCCGTTCCCGGTGACCGGGAAGGGAGCAGCCTCGAACTTGCGTGAACCGACAAGGAGGGAAGAAAGCCATGGATGGCATCGTCATCGACCGCCCGGACCTGAACCGCTTCGAACTGGCGGTCGATGGAGGCTTGGCCCTGGCCTATTATCGGCTCGACGCAAACCGTGTCGTGCTGACCCACACGGAAGTACCGCAGGAGCTTTCAGGTCAGGGCATCGGCTCCAGGCTGGCGAAGGGGACCTTCGATCTCATCCGTGCCAGTGGGCGAAAGATCGTCCTCCGCTGCTCCTTCATGGCGGGTTGGGCCAGCAGGCATCCCGAATATGACGATATCATCGACGGCTGAAAGCAGGCTGGGAACCGCCCGCGCGCCCGCTGCGAACTGCCTGGCTATTCCGGAAGAGGAATGAATTCGCTCTCATCGGGCACATGCCCGAAACGCCCCTGCTTCCAATCTTCCTTGGCCTGCTCGATGCGCTCCTTGCTCGATGACACGAAGTTCCACCAGATGTAACGGGGACCTTCGAGCGCAGCGCCACCCAGGAACATCATTGTCGTCGGCTGGGTCGCGCGGACCGTGATCCGGTCGCCCGGCTTGAAGATCAACAGGCGCGGGCCTTCGAACAGGTCGCCCGCGATATCGATCTCGCCGCTGACGACATAGATCGCACGCTCCTCATGATCGGCGTCGAGCGGAACGCTCATGCCTGCGCCAAGCGATACTTCGACATAGAACCACTCAGAGGCCATGCTGACGGGCGCCGCCTTGCCGAAGGCGGAACCGGCGATGATCCGCGCCTTCACGCCCTGGTCCTGGATGGTCGGCAGATCCGTCGCGCCATAATGTTGGAAGGAGGGAGCGATCTCCTCCTGCGCGACAGGAAGCGCAATCCAGCTTTGCAGCCCGAGCATCGTGTGGGTCCCGTCGCGATCGGTTTCAGGCGTGCGCTCGGAATGGGAAATGCCCCGTCCCGCCGTCATCAGATTCATGGCGCCCGGGCTGATCTCCTGCACATTGCCTTCGCTGTCCCGGTGCATGATGCGTCCATCGAACAGGTAGGACACTGTTGCGAGGCCGATATGAGGGTGAGGCCTGACATCCATGCCATGACCGGCGATGAACTGCACCGGCCCGAAATGATCGAAGAAGATGAAAGGGCCGACCATCTGGCGCCTTCCATGTGGCAGCGCACGCCGGACATTGAAGCCGCCGAGGTCGCGCACGCGCGGAACGACGACAAGTTCGAGTGCATCGCAGGATTTTCGATCGCCCGTGATGGGGTCTTCCGTCGGTAGCCAGCTCATCGGCGTCTCCCTTGCGCACGGACCAAGCGGAATCGGGATCGATCGCCGCTGTATCATCGGCCCTGAGTTTCCGGGCAGCGATTATGAGCCTCACCGTGGGGGATGGCGAGGTCATGCACAGCACCATTGTTCGACCAGAAAGAACACAGAGTTCGGGAGCGGTACGCTTCCGGGGCTGAATCGCGGTGCTAGGCTGACCTGCCCGTTCGGACCCTGAGGCGACGATGTCGCGGGCGCCCGGCGCGGCTGCGCCACCGTCAAGGCACCGGTCAGCGTGCCAAAGCAACAGCGAGGATGACGTCATGACAAGCGAAGCCATTCGCGACCCGCGCAAGGATCACCTGCTGACGCCGCAGAATTCGGCCTTCATCATCATCGACTATCAGCCGGTTCAGGTGAACTCGATCGCCTCGATGGACCGACAGTTGATGATCAACAACATCGTCGGTGCCGCGAAGGCGGCCGTCGCTTATGGGCTGCCGATCGTCCACTCGACGGTGAATGTGAAGACCGGCCTCAACAAGCCGCCGATCCCGCAGGTCCAGAAGGCCCTGAAGGGCATTCCAACCATCGATCGCACCACAATCAATTCCTGGGAGGATGTCGAATTCCGCCAGGCGATCGAAGCGACCGGGCGCAAGAAACTGATCATGACGGCGCTCTGGACCGAGGCCTGCCTGACCTTCCCGGCGATCGACGCACTCGTCTCCGGCTACGAGGTCTATGTCGTCGCCGATGCTGTCGGCGGCACTTCGGTTGCGGCGCATGAGGCGGGCTTGCGGCGGATCGAGCAGGCGGGCGGCAAGATGATCAGCGTGCCGCAGCTCTTCTGCGAATTGCAGCGCGATTGGGCCCGCAAGGAGACCGTTCCAGCCTTCATCAACCTGTTCATCGAGACCGGCGGCACGGCCGGCATCCAGTTCTCCTACGATCGGACCGAGTAAGTCGGGACAAAGCCGCCGGCGCCGTGACGTGATCCAGGCTGGAGTGTCTCACTCGGGCTCGAATGACGCAGGTTCCGGCTCCTGTCGTCGGGAGCGTGCTGCATCGATCCGGATGAGAACCTGGGATCGATCAGGGCAACGGCCCGCCGGCGGGAGCCGCAGGGCGCTTCTCTGATTTGACCTGCCCACCGTGGAGGATCGGCAGAATGGGCGAGCTCTTCATCGTTGTTTCTCTCTACGCGAAGGACGGCAAGGAGGCGGACCTACGCCGCGACCTGACCAATGTCGTCGAGCCCTCACGCCGGGAAGAAGGCAGTCTGCGGTACGATCTCTTCGTCGACCAGAATGATCCGCGCCGCTTCGTCTTCGTTGAACACTGGGCGAGCACCGAAGCCCGGGACAAGCATCACAACGAAGGGGACCATATCCGGCACTTCCAGGACCATGGCGCCGCCAATGTTGAACGCACCGAGATCGCCTGCTTCCTGAACCGCATCGCGTGAAGAGCTCGGGACGATGCCTTAGCCGCGTTTGCTGCGTTCCAGCTCACACGGCCGGCGAAGACGCGTCCCGGCGCCGCTTCCGCTCTTCCTCGCCCCGAACGCAACAGGCCGCTGCGCCGCATCGCCGATGCGTCGCCCCACTCGACCGATCGATCACCCACGTTCCGCAATCTGGATCCCCGTCATGGCTGAAAACCTGGATAAGCAGCGCGCTATCATCCCGAAATTGGCGCCCCTCTACGCCGCTCTGGAACCTCTGGCCTATGCGGCAATGCGCGCCACGTCCGGGCTGATCATGGCGACATTCGGCTGGACCAAGCTGTTCGGTGACGGCATGACCCGCGACATCGAACTGTTTCAACGGCTCGGTCTGGAGCCGGCCGTGCCGCTCGCATATTTCACCAGCGGTCTGGAATTGCTCGGAGGTCTCGCCATCGCGATCGGCCTTCTCACCAGACCGCTCGCTTTCATGCTGTTCATCCAGCTCGTGGTGATCCTCGTGATGGTCATGATCCCGCGCGGCACCGGCTATCACCTGACCGTGGTCTGGCTCGGGACCTTCGCCCTGATGTCGGTGCATGGCGGTGGCCGGCTGTCACTCGATCGCTGGCTCGGCCGGGAATTCTAAAGCATCGGCCCGAAAAGTGGATTGCGGTCTTCGGGAAAGCCGATGCAAACACAAAGGGTTAGATCATCGAACCGGATACGATATCCGGTCCGATGATCTAAGGGCGTCAGCTGGCCGAGCCCTGATCGCTTGGGATCGTCCAGGGCACACCGTTCGCCAGCCGCTTGCTCAGGTAGTCCACAAGTGTCCGGACGCGGTGCGACAGATGGCGCGTCGGCGGATAGACTGCGTAGATCGTATCCGGCAGCGGCTCGTCATCGGGCAGGACATGGATCAGCCGCCCCGCGCGAACAGCATCGGCCGCAATGAACAGGGGCAGGACCGCAAGGCCGAGGCCAGCAATCGCCAGATCGCGCATGACCTCGCCATTATTGGTGACGAGATGGCTGCGTGTCACCACTGTGCGCGGGCGCATGTCCGGAGCGATGGGGAGGAACTGCCAGAGCCGGCTGGCATGGGCATTGGCGTAGTCGATGCAGTTATGAGCCGAGATCTCGTCGATGGACCTCGGCAGCGCCGTCTCCCGGGCATATGCGGGGCTGCAGCAGACGATGCGCCGGCTCTGGCACAGCTTTCGCGCGATAAGTGAGGAATCCGGCAACCGCCCGATGCGGATCGCGAGGTCATAACCGCCCGCAACCAGATCCAGCATGCGATCGTCAAGGTCGATCGCGAATTCGACGCCAGGGTGGAGCCGCGCGAAATCAGCCAGCATCGGACCAAGATGCAATGTCGCAAAGCTCATCGGTGCCGTCACCCGCAAGCGCCCCTTCAGCGGGCCCGTACGGTCGGTCACCACCTCCACGGCTTCATCGATGCTGCGCAGCGCGTCGCGCATATGGTCGTGGAACAAGGAACCCTGTTCGGTCGGCGTGACGCTGCGGGTCGAGCGGTGGAGGAGCGCGACGCCGAGCGCCTCTTCGAGATCGCTGATGCGTTTGCTGACCACGGATTTCGACAGCTTCAGCTCACTCGCCGCAGCCGTAATTCCCCCGGCTTCCACCACCTTGAGGAAGGTCAGCACATCGTCGAAACGCCAAGCCATTGTTCGATGATAGCGAACCATCACCCCTTAGCGAAAGGGCTTCGGCACCGTTTCAGCCACACGGCCAGCGCCAGCTACGAAACCGGCGTCGGTGCATAGGCCACGAAGCGCCATTCTCCAGCTTCTCGGAGCCATACGGCAAGGTAGCGATTGTTCAGAGATTTCGCGGTGCCGTTGACCGTGACCTCCGCCTTCATGACGCCGGTCACCAATGCGACATCCCCAAAGACCTTGATCTCCTGATCCTCGTTGGAAATCGCGTGATAGTCGAAGAACTTCGCGCCGACCTTCTGCAGGTAGCTTTCCTTGTCGTCGCGCGCTGCGTTGGAATGCGTATAGGCGAGGCTGTCGGAGAGCATGTCACCAAGCACGGTGAGATCCGCCTGCAGCATGGCGTCATAGCGCCGCTTCTCCAGTTGCTCGATTGCGCGGATCGTCGGGTCGGTCATGAACGTATCCTCGAATGGTTTCGGGCAATGCCGGTCTGGATCTTCAGAGACTTGGATTCTCAGAGTCCGGGCCTTCAGATCGTCCGGCCGGCATCGATCTTGAGATGCGCTCCGGTCAGATGTGGAAGCTGATCGCTCAGGGCAAAGGCGACATAGCGCCCGAGTTCCTGCACATCGACGACCTCGCCCATCGGCAGGCTCTTCGCCACCTGATCGAGATAGCCGGGCATGGCACGCGTGGCATCCGTCGCCGTCGTGCCCGGGACGAGCGTGTTGACCCGGATCCGGTGCGGCGCCAGTTCCAGCGCGAGGCCTTGCATCAGCGCGTGAACGCCGCCCTTGCTCGCAACATAGGGCAAGAGGCCAGACACCGGCCGCAGGGCGGTCGACGATCCGGTCGCAATGATGGACCCGCCCCCGCCTTGCCTCACCATCACGCGTGCGGCCTCCAGAACCGTCAGGAAGGTTCCGGTGAGATTGACGTCGAGAACCTGCTGCCAGTCCTCCAGCGTGAGTTCCGCAGCCGGTTTTCGCGCGCCGATGATGCCGGCATTCGCCACGGCAGCATCGATGCGCCCGAAGCGCTCGACCGCCGCAGAAAACAATCGGCTGACGGCCACCGCCTCTCTGATATCGGTTGCGACAGCCAGAGCATCACGCCCCGCGCTCCCAAGCGCTGCCGCCACGTCCGCGAGTTTGCTCTTGTCGAGCCCCGCTACGATGAGGCTCGCCCCCTGCTCTGCACAGGCCTCTGCTATGGCCCGGCCGATGCCGGATTCCGCTCCGGTGACGACGATGACTTTTCCGGAAAGCAGCACATCTCTCTCCCATCTCAGGATGTTCCCGAGAGCCGCTGCTGCGGACTTGACCTCCGCAGTAGCGCCGGACGATTCAGCCGCGCGCGGAACCGTGCCCGTCGAAGACAGCGAAATCGGTGTGGTGCTGGATCCATGGGCGCGGCGGCGGCGCGCCCCAACGGTTCACGACCTTGATATTGGTCAGGTCCGCATCGATATCGGCAACCTTCGGCTCATACCCGGTATCGTTCGCGATGACTTCCATCTCCGACGAACACTCCACCATGAAACCTGCCGGATCGAGATAATAGGCGAAGAGATTGTCGCCCGCGCCGTGACGCCCGGGCCCCCAGACTACAACGCGGTCCAATGCGTCGAGCACGTCGCCGAGCCGCATGAAATCGGTGAACTGGGCAAATTCCCAGGCGTAATGATGGATGCCCGGTCGAGCCCCCTTGACGATCCCGACCGTGTGATGCCGTCCGTCGGCAGCGCGAAGCCAGACCAGTTCACATCCCGAGGTGCGCTCCGAAATCTTGAGACCAAGGGTCTCGTGCAATTCACCGTAGATCCGCCAGGGATCGGGAGACGTCAGATTGACGTGACAAATGCCGCGCGGGTGAATCCCGGCCCCGGCGTAGCGCCGTGGCTGGTCCGCCGGCATCGGAGTATGAACTTCGAAGACATGGCCATCGCTGGTCGTGAAGGTGACCGAGCGCTCGATGCATGGCAGCGACGGCTCGCGGGACAAGACCGCAAGTCCAACCGCTGAGGCGCGCGAGGCCGCGGCCTCGACGGCATCGCCATCCAGTGCCTCGAGGCCCACCGTCCGCGCTGCGTTGCCGGAAGCCTGATGCAACATCAACTCCGCGCGACGGCCTGTCGCCGTCAACACGGCGCGCCCGTCATGGTAGTCGACGATGCGCAACCCAAGGACGCTTTCTGCATCCCTTACGCATGCATCCAGATCCTCGACATTCAAGGCCATGTAGCTCTGGCGGGTAACCAGCGGCGTCATGAGCGTAAACTCCCTCGTTCAGTCCATTTCTTTTGGGCTATTCTTGTTCTTGCTTGGGTTCAGTGCGACGCGGCGGCGCGGCTAGGCTGCGCTCGCCACAGCGACCTCGTCGCGCACCGGATTCCGGAGCACGCCGAGCCCTTCGATCTCGACCTCGCAAATGTCGCCATCCTTCATGAAGAGCGGCGGCTTGCGGGCAAATCCGACCCCAGCCGGCGTTCCGGTAATGATCAGGTCGCCAGGCTCCAGCGTGATCGCCTCGCTGAGATAGAAGATCAGGTCGGCAAGCGGGAAAACCAGATCGCTGGTATTCGCGGACTGGACCACCACGCCATTGAGGCGCGTCTCGATCTTCAAGCCCTTGCCGCCCGGCGGCAACTCGTCGGCCGTGACGAATTCGGGGCCAAACGCGCCGGTATCGTCGAAGTTCTTGCCGACCGTCCATTGCGGTGACTTGAACTGGTAGTCCCTGATCGAGCCGTCGTTGAAGATCGAATAACCCGCGACGTGGTCGAGCGCCGCTTCACGCGAGATATGCCGGCCGCCTCGCCCGATCACGGCCACGAGCTCGCCCTCGAAATCAAGCTGGGCCGATACCGCTGGGCGGACGATGGCTTCGCCATGGCCGATAAGGCTCGACGCAAAGCGCGGGAAGACGGCCGGATAGCTCGGGACGTCCTTGTAGGGGCTCTCGGCCGCGTGATCGACATAGTTCAACCCGACGCAAACGATCTTGGGCGGTCGGGCAACCGGCGGGAGAAAGCGAAGGGTGGCCTGGTCCAGTCGCTTGCCCCGCGGCGCGCGGGCCAGCGCGGCAACGGCACCGGGTCCATCCGCAAGGACCTTGCCGAGATCGACGGAACCGAGATCGAAAAGCTCAGCGCCATCACGGACGGCCAAACCCGCCTGCTGACCCGAGACATAACTCACGTACCGCATCGCCATCTCCTTGATTGGATGTCGAGACGGTAGCAGCCAAAATCCGGGCGTCAACAGATTTTCGAATATCTTTCTATCTGTCGATAATGTCTACAGGTCGACCGACAGCACCCCGTCTGCCGCGAGAAGGATCTGCACGGTCCGATCCAGGTGGCGACGAACGAGGAAAACAGCGGCATCCGAATCGCGGGCGAGCGCTGCGTCCGCAATCTCTCGATGCTCGGCGAGATGGTCGCGAGGCTCACGCAAGTACTGCACCGACAAGCGCCGATAGCGATCGGCCTGGTCGTATAATTGCTCGCGAAAATGAAGCAGCCACGGGGAGCCGCAGGCCGAGACCAAGGTCAGGTGAAAGGCCCGGTGGCGCCTCTCCCATTCCGCATCGACAAGCCCGTCCGGTCCGAGCTTGGGCTTTTTGCTAAGCTCATGCAGGGAGGCGAGAATGTTGGCTTCCCAGGCATCATCCCCCTTCTCGATCGACAATCTGACCCCCATGGCATCGAATTCCTTGCGCATGTAGGTGATATCGAGAAGATCGGACCGCGAGACCGGAGCGACACGGAAGCCCTTGTGCTCCTCCAGAACCACCAGCCCATCGGATGCCAGCTTCATAAGAGCTTCGCGCAACGGGCTGAGGCCGATCTCATAGAGCGTCCGCAACTCCTCGAAACGGAGGCGCATGCCCGGCTTCAGTCGGCACTCCAGAATGTCGCGCCGCAGCAACTCGTAGATGCCCGACATCCGCGTACGCCCCTTCGGCTCTTCATTCGCCTGACGAGCGAGCTCGCGCTGGGTTGGGCGGACCAGATTCAAGATTGCCTCCACATCCTGGACATCGACATCGTGCCGCGGGTTGTAACATAAGCCCCGGAATATCGCATGATATCTTTTATTTTCGAAAATATTTGACATGACATGAAAATCTCGTAGCCTCCCCCTCAATCAAGGAGCGCGGCCAGCGCCCAATCCGGAGGGAGAAATCAGCCATGGCTCTGCAAGCCTATCGTTCGCTCATCGCACTCGCGCCGACCGCGCTGTTGTCGCTGTCCCCAATGCCTGCTCTTGCCCAGACGGCCGCCAGCGGAGCGCCGATCAGGATCGGCGCCGTGATCTCAGCCACGGGCGCCATTGCCGGTGTCGGCCTCCCTGAGCGGGAAGGCATTCTGCTTGCTCAGAAGACCTTGAACGCACGCGGCGGCGTGAACGGTCAGCCGATCGAGATTCTGATCGAGGACGACGCGTCGAGCCCGGATGTCGCCGTCAGCAAGGTCAACGCGCTGGTGCACTCTCACAAGATCAAGGCGCTGATCGGCACCTCCGGCATCGCCCAGACCGTCGCAGTCGGCGGCATCACGGCGCCGCTGAAGCTGACCCAGATCGCCTTTTCAGGGCTGGGACCTGCCGTCGAACGCGACCGGACCTGCGTGTTCCACATCACGCCGTCACAGGAGTTGAACGCACGTGCGCTGCTCTCCTATGTCCGCGACATGAAGGCGAGCAAGGTCGGCGTCCTGCATGATTCCGGCTACGGTCAGGTCGTCTGGAACAGCATGAAGGACCTCGCCGGAGAGTTCGGCGTCACCTGGTCCCAGGTCGAGAAATTCGAGATCGCTGCCACCGATCTGACGACGCAGGCCGCCAAGGTGAGGGCGAGCGCGCCGGATGCCGTCATCGTCATATCAACGTCTCCGATGCCCTTCCGCAATGCGCGGCAGGTGAGGCTCACGGCGCCGATCATCTCCGTCCACGGCACCGCGACCTATGACTACGTCAAGGCCATGGGCGATGCGGCCGACAACATCATCCACGCCGAGTTCCTGATCGCCGAAGACCCGCTGCCACATCAGCGCGAGTTCGTGGACCTGTTCCAGAAGGAACACGGCCGGCTGCCGAAGCATTTCGAGGCCGCGGGCTGGGATGCCGTGATGTCGCTGGCGCAGGCGCTCAAGACAGCCGGGCCCGATGCCACGAACGAAGCCCTCTGCAGCGCAATGCGCCGTCCCTACCAGGGCGTCATGGCGAAATTCGACTTTTCTGCCCCGGATATGGGCGGGCTGACGCTCGCCAGCTTCAACTACTCGAAGCTGGTCAAGGGCAAGTTCACGCGCCTCGACTACTCCGCCGCCAAGTGACCGTGGAGGAGCAGGTGCCGAGCGCCTGCCTTCCCTACCGGACCTCTCATCATGTCAGCCAGTCTCGTCATGCAGGCGATCCTGTCCGGGATCACCAACGGCTTCGTCTATGCGCTGATCGGCATAGGCCTCGCCGTGATCTTCAAGGGCACCCAGATCATCAACGCGATGCAGGGCGAATTCGCCGTGATCGGCGCGATGGTCACCGTCTTCGCACTGGAGCCCGTCGGCCTGCCCTATGGCTTGTCGATCCTTCTGGGCGTCATCTCCGGTGCGGCCGTCGGTGTCATCATTGATCGCCTGTTCGTGCAGCCGATGATGCGCCAGCGCGCGGGCGAGGAAAGCTTCTTGCTGCTCACCATCGGCCTGGCGGTCACGCTGTCTGCCGCAGTGCTCTATCTCGCAGGCCGCAACTCCTATCTCCTGCCGAGCTGGGGCGAAGAAGGCGTCATCGAGATCCTCGATGCCTTCCTGCAGATCCAGGCTCTCTGGCTGATCGGTACGGCGATCATCGTGGTCGTCGGTCTGCGCCTCTTCTACGGCAGGACGCTGCTCGGGCTGTCGATGATGGCGGCGTCCATGGATCCCGACGGCGCCGCCACGAACGGCATCAATGTTCGCCGGATGCGCTCTCTGACCTTCCTGCTCGGCGGCACCGTCGGCGCGATCGCGGGCATCCTTGTCGCTCCCCTGGTTGCGGTGAACTACCACATGGGCATCGCCCTGACCCTCAAGGGCTTCGCAGCCGCCATCCTTGGAGGACTGAGCAACCCGCTCGGAGCGGTGCTGGGCGGCGTCACGCTTGGGCTGCTCGAATCCCTCGCCGTCGTCGGCTTTCCCTCCGGCTACAAGGACGTGATCGCGCTCGCGATGATGATCGTCATCATGATMGTCATGCCGAACGGCCTGCTCGGCCGTGTCGGGCGGATCGGAGGCTAGCGCCATGGATAACCTGCGCCGACCTCTCCTGCTTCTCCTGCTTGCCCTGGCCTGGGCCCTCGCGCCGCTCCTGCTGTCGCGGCACCTGATCGATCTCTTCGTGTTCGCCGGCCTGTTCACCATCGGCGGGCTCGGTGTCGGACTGCTGCTCGGTCAATGCGGCATCGTCAATCTGGCCCAGGCGCTGTTCTACGGCATCGGCGCATACAGCTCGGCCTATCTCACGGTTCAGCTCGGCTTGCCGACCCTGGCCGGGTTCCTGGCCGGCATGGTGGCAAGCGCCTTGATTGCCCTCGCCGTGGGCTGGCCGGTCCTGCGCCTGACCGGCTTCTTTCTCGCCCTGGCCACGCTTGCCCTCAGCCTCATCGGCAATGTCCTGTTCTTCGAATGGGACTGGCTGACCGGCGGCACGCTCGGCATTGGCGGCATTCCCAAGCTCAGCATCGTCGGCTTCGCCTTCGATACGCCCGAGCGGGTCTACTACCTCGTCTGGCCAATCGCGATCCTCGTGCTGCTCCTCGCCGACAACCTCGTCCGCGGGCGTCCGGGCCTTGGCATGCGCGCCATGCGCGATGCCGCCCCGGCCGCTGAGGTCCTCGGCGTCGACATGCACCGTCTCAAGACTGCGATGTTCGTCATCTGCGCCATGCTCGGCTCGCTCGCCGGATCGCTCTTCGCGCACTACGTCTCCTATATCAGCGTGCAGAGCTTCACGGTCGAACGCTCGATCGCATTCCTCCTGATTCCGGTCGTCGCCGGCTCGACATCGGTCTGGGGGATCATCGCCGGCGCGCTGTTCGTCACATTCATCCCCGAGCTGCTCAGCGGTCTCGGCGACATTCACCAGGTTCTGTTCGGGCTGGCGCTGGTGCTGGTCGTCACCCTCTTGCCCGACGGGCTGATCGGAGGCGCAGATCGCCTCGCGCAACTCGTGAAACGGAGGATGGCGTGATGACTGCTGTCGCCGACCTGAAACGCCTCCCCTCGCGGCCGATCGACCTGCAAGCGACCCTGGAATTATCGGGCATCGCCCATAGTTTCGGCGGCTTCAAGGTGCTGTCCGATGTCAATTTCGCGGTCCCGCAGGGCCAGATCGTCGGGCTGATCGGGCCGAACGGGTCGGGAAAGAGCACCTGCTTCAATATCGTCTCCGGATTCCTGCGCCCCAAGGCCGGGCGGGTCCTGCTATCCGGGCGCGATATGGCTGCCGACAGCATCCAGGCGCGCACCCGTCATGGTCTGATGCGTACCTTCCAGACGCCGAAAGTATTCGAGCGCATGTCGGTGCTGGAAAATGTGATGGTGGGTCTGCACAAGGACGGCCGCAGCGGCATTCTGGCGAGCATGCTGCGCACGCCCACAGCGCGACGCGAGTTCGATCGGCTACGCAATACCGCCGAAGAGGCCTGTCGCAAGTTCGCGCTCGGCAAATTCCTGGATGCGCAGACCGGACGCCTGCCAGCCGGCCAGCGCCGCGTCGTCGAGCTTGCCCGCGCCTATGTCGGGGCGCCGCGACTGCTGCTGCTCGACGAGCCCTCCTCGGGCCTCAACACCGAGGAGATCGGGCAATTGCGCAGCTGGATCGCGATGCTCAACAGCGAGGGCATGACCATCCTGCTGGTCAGCCACGACATGGGCCTGATGACGATCGCCGACACCGTGCACGCTCTCTATTTCGGCGAGATCATCGCATCCGGGCCCATGGCTGCGATCCAGGCCGATCCCCGCGTGCGCGAAGCCTATCTGGGAGGCTGAGCCATGCTGCAGATCCAATCACTCCAGGCTGGTTACGGCGCCCTGCCCGTGCTGCATGGAATCGAGATGTCGGTCAGCCGGAACGAGGCTGTCGCGATCGTCGGCCCCAATGGCGCCGGCAAGACGACGCTGGTGCGAACCTTGTGCGGTCTGGTGAGACCGATGGCTGGTCGGGTTCTCAAGGATGGCGTCGAGTTAACCGACCTGCCGCCGCACCGCCGGGCCGAGCGCGGCATCGCGGTTGTGCTCGAAAACAGAAATCTCTTCGTCGAGTTGACCGTTCGCGACAATCTGCGCCTCGCTGAAAGCGCCGGCCGAAAGGCCTCCGGAGGTAGCCCGCGCTTCAGCCTCGAGGAGGTGCTGACGCTCTTTCCTGCCGTGCAGCAGCGCTATCACTCGTCAGTCGGGCTGCTCTCGGGCGGGCAGCAGCAAATGGTCGCCATTGCCCGCGCGCTTCTCCTGCAGCCAGACCTCCTGATCCTCGACGAACTCACGACGGGGCTCGCCCCGAAGATCGTCAAGGAGATCCTTGGCGTCCTGAACAACCTGCGGAGCCAGGGCATGGCGATCCTGCTGGTAGAACAGAGCATCACGATCGCCGCCGAAATGACGGACCGGGCCTATGTGCTCTCCGTCGGCAAGGTCGCGCAGGAGATCAGGCGCGGCGAATGGCAGGGCGTCCTCGCCGACGACAGTCTCATCAAGGCCTACCTGCACGGCTGAGTGCGCCGCAGAGCTTCACGACATCAAGTCAAGGAAACATCTCATGGAACTGGGACTTTCTGGGCGAACCGCTTTGGTGTGCGGAGCCAGTAAAGGCATTGGCAAGGGCATTGCACGAGCGCTGGCGCGAGAAGGCGTCAACGTGGCGCTGCTGGCGCGCGGACGAGAGGCTCTGGAGGAAGCCGCCGACGAGATCCGCAAGGAAACGTCGGTGACCGTGACCACCGTCTCGGCTGATATCACCCAGGCGGATTCAGTCGCATCCGCTGCGCAGACGCTTCGAGCCGTCCCCGGGTTCTCGACCCTCAACATCCTGATCAACAATGCAGGGGCTCCTGTCACGCGCAACGACAGGCAGGTGCTCTGGAACGATGACGAGTGGCGGGAGCTCATCGAGGTCAAGACGCTTGGCGCGCTGCGCGTCATTCGCGAATTTCTGCCGATGATGGCTCGCGACGGTACCGGGCGCGTCATCAACATCACCGGCTCATCGGGGATCGCGGTCTGGCGCCCTGCCATGCTGCACGGCTTGAACAATTCCGCGCTGATCCACACGACCGGCTATCTCGCCCAGGATCTCTGGAACGAGCGCATCACGGTCAATGCCATCGTGCCGGGATTGGTCGGCACCGAATTCCGGGAGGAATGGGCGGACGGCCTGGCCAAGCAGCAAGGCAAGACCCGCGAGCAGTTCCTCGCCGATTTCTGCCGCGAGCGCGGCATCTTCATGGAGCGTTGGGCCGAGGTCGACGAGGTTGCCGACCTGGCACTCTTCATCGCGTCCGATCGTGCCCGCTACATCAACGGCGCCAAGCTGAACATCGATGGTGGCTTCAGCGTCAACGCGCGCTGACGCCTGACAACACTCTCCACACCCGACCCGGCAACATACAGTCTCAGGAGTAGCAGCATGAGCCACCTCATTCGTCAGATGGGCTTCGTCGCCTTCACGACGCCCGATCCGGACGGGTCCGCGCAGGACCTCGCCGAACTCGTGGGTCTCAAGGTGACGGGCCGGCGCGGCGACACAGTGTTCCTGTCTTCGAATGAACGGCGCTGGGAGGTCGCGCTGACGCGAGGCGGCAGCCGCGCCACATTGGCGATCGGGCTCGAAGCATCCGACGCCGCAGCGGTCGACGAGATCGGGCGGCGGGTGCGCTCGGAAGGCCTGGAGATCCTGGACGACAGGCCGCTTCATGACGGCATCGAGCGCGCCATACGGTTCGCGACGCCATGGGGGCCGATCTTCGAGGTCCACACGCCCATCGCACGCGATCAGGCACAGCGCCATATCGGGCCTGGGGCGCGTGCCAAACGCATCGAGCACGTCAATCTCAAGGTTCCCGACCGGCTCGCCTTCAGTGACCTGTTGGTCAAGCTGCTCGGCATGGAGCTCTCGGATCGCACCGGCGGCGACGAATTCCGCTGGTTTCGGGCCGCCGACGGCTATCACCACACCGTAGCGCTTTGCCCCGGCGATGGCGATCTCCATCACTACGCCTTCGACTTCCACGCCCTCGAGGACCTCGCCGGCATCGCTGACGGGCTTGTCCTCAAGAACCGCTCGCTGCTGTGGGGGCCGGGGCGCCACGGCGCCGGTGGCAACGTCTTCCAGTATTACGTCGACCCCAATGGCTGCGTCGTCGAAATGTCGGTGGGGATGGACCGCATCGACAATGACCTGCTCTACGAACCGCGCAGCTGGACGATTTCACCGTCGCTTTCCGACCGCTGGATCAATCTCTGGGGCTCGCCGCCGCCGGCGAACTTCATCGATCCGGCGCTGGGCTTTGCAAGGTGCGCAGCCGCCGCCTACGCGGCATGACCCTCCGCACTCGCGAACGGCCCGCCGACAGGTGACCGCGGCGGGCCATCGCCAATCCGGACGCGGACCCCTGATCCTGACGGGCGCGCCGCGGCTCAACCGTCAGGGGAAAGCGATGCGAGCCACGCGCTGGCCGCTCGCTTCAACCAGACCTGTGAGCAGCGCCGGCCCAAGGAGCGGCCGATGGGGTCGTAGCAAAACCCTATGTCGGCAGCGATTTGCCGGCCTGCTCCTGCACGATGTACTCGGCATACCAGTCCGGCCAGTTCTCATCATGCTGGCCGCCGTTTCGCTTCTCGTGTTCGCCATGCGCGGCCGCCGCACGCCGGAGCGCGGCCGCGAGCTCCCTGGATGAGGCGAAGCGTGTATCACCCGCCTCGACCCGTCCGGGCAGACGCTGGGTGACCTCCTGCAGCAGCCATTCATTGCCGTCCGGGTCCTTGAACGAGAGCCACGACGCGTAGCTGCGCCGTGTCGGCTCGGGCCCGCTGCGACGGTCTCCCTGCTCGCCGTAATGGTAGATCTCGCCAACCTCGGCTCCGCGAGCGGCGAGTGCAGCGCGCGCCGCCACGATGTCGGAGACGATGAGATAGGGGGCCACGGTGTTGCCCTTGCCGAAGATGACAGAAGCGGGCGAGCCTGGAGGCGTGACCTGGATAACCCGGAAATTGTCGCCTGCAATGTCGGCATCAAGTCGCCAACCCAAGCCACCGTAGAAGCGCTTGGCGCGATCGACATCAGCAACGGGGATGCTGACGACCTCAAGCTTCAGGTCGGCCCCCAGGGCTCCGAGGCTCCGGTTTGCAGTCTCGCTGCGCAGTTGAGTATCGCTCATGTCGAACTCCTTCCATTCAGATGAGTGAGAGTTGCGACACACCTCCAATCGCCTGAAATGACGGAGATCCAGGCGATTGAAACATGTTTCGCACTTCGACCGACCGCCCGCCGGGGAGCTTACGCCGCTTCGGGCCGGACGCCATAGCGAGCAGCAGGTTCGGTGCGGGAAAGATTGGGCAGCAGCGCCTGCCGTCCTGCCTCAAAGGCATTCCAGTCAGCCACATCCGGCAGGGACGGCACGGTCACGAACTCACCCAGGTCCAGGCCGGCCAAGGCCGCGTCGACCATCGCCGCGGCCGTCATCACGATCTCGCTCGGCAGGTGCTCGACCGGCTTTCCGGCGATCTCCCAGAAGTCGGTGGCCGTCGCTCCCGGCAGCACGACGTGAACCCGCACGCCCTTGTCCGACAGTTCATGCTTCAAGGACTGGCTGAAGGCCAGGACGAAGGCCTTGGAGCCACCGTAGACGCCGTTCAGGCGCTCCGGCGCGACAGCGACGATCGAAGCGATATTGATGATCGTTCCGCCGCCGCGTTCGACGAATCCGGGCACCGCGGCGTAAGTCAGGCGCATCAAGGCGTTGACGTTCAGAGCAATCATGTCGCTCATCTTGTCGATGTCCGACTGCAGGAGCGGAGCCGTCGCACCGACACCGGCATTATTGACCAGCGTGGTGATCCGCCGATTGCCCCGCAGTTCCGCCTCGACCCTGGCGAGATCGTCGCGCTTGCCGAGATCGGCAGCGATGACCTCGACCTTGCGGCCCGTCTCGGCTGCAATCCTGTCGGCCAGCTTGCGCAGCCGTTCGGCATTGCGCGCCACGAGAATGAGATCGTGGCCACGTCGTGCGAGACGCTCGGCGTAGATCGCGCCAATACCGGACGAGGCGCCGGTCACCAGTGCGAAACCCTTGAATCCCTGGCTCATTGTTTCATCTCCATTGCCCCTGGCGGGGCTCCATGGCGAGGAAATCTAGGCCTGCTTGCCCATGTCTCAAATGTCAAATATACCACCTTTCAGGACATCAAGGACCTGATCGGAGCGTGCCATGCATCGGATCGGTTTCGTCGTTTCGCCAGGCTTCCAGCTGATGAGTTTCGCTGCGCTCTCGGCTTTCGAGTTCGCCAATCTCTCGGTCCCCACCACCCCCTTCTATGACGTCCGGGTGATGTCGCAGAGCGGAGGAGCGGTGAAGAGCTCACTCGGCCTGATGCTGCAGACCGAGCCCTTCGACGATACGCCCTATGACACGATGATCTTCGGTGGCGATCTGGCGGGATCGGAGGTGTCGGCTGCGATGATCGATTTCGTGCGCCGGGCGGCGACCAAGGCACGCCGGGTCGCTTCGATCTGCACCGGAGCCTTCGTTCTGGCTCAGGCCGGCCTGCTCGACGGACGCCAGGCGACAACCCATTGGGGAAGCGCCCGGGATCTCGCCGCGCGCTATCCCCGGATCAAGGTCGATCCCGACCGTATCTTCATCGTCGATGGTCCGATCTGGACATCAGCTGGCGCAAGCGCCGGCATCGATCTCGCCCTCGGCATGATCGAGAAGGACCTCGGCCCCGAAGTTGCACGCATGACGGCACGAAAACTGGTTGTCTATCACCGGCGCGCGGGAGGCCAGTCGCAGCATTCCGCCTTGCTCGACATGGACGCCAAGTCGGACCGCGTTCAGTCGGCACTCGACTATGCCAGGAGCAATCTCCAGTCGCGCTTGAGCGTCGAGGATCTCGCTGACGCCGCCAGGCTCAGCCCCCGCCAGTTCAGCCGCGCCTTCCGCGCGGAGACCGGCCAGTCGCCGGCCAAGGCGGTCGAGAACCTGCGGGTCGAAGCCGCACGCCTGTTGATGGAGCAGACCGGCCACCCCGTCGAGGCCATCGCCGAGCAAACCGGTTTCGCCGACCGGGAGCGGATGCGGCGTGCCTTCCTGAGAAGCTATGGCCAGCCGCCACAGGCCATCCGGCGCAATGCACGCGCATCAGGCTAGCCCGGCGCCCGAAGCCATCCCGGCCATCCGTGCTATGATCGGACGACGTCGGGTTGAGAGCGAGACTCTCGCTCCCGGCCATGATCCTCATCGCGTATCGGCTGGCGGACGAGCCCGCAGGCGTTCCGGCTTCGCCTTCAGGCCCCGCGCTCAGGTGGTCATCCGTCTGAGCCCGTTCAATCGCGAGTTGTTCAACCGAGGGAGTTGCGAAGATGAAGATCCTGATGGTGCTGACGTCACATGATCAGCTTGGCGATACCGGCAAGCTGACCGGCTTCTGGCTCGAGGAATTCGCGGCGCCCTACTACGTCTTCAAGGACGCTGGCGCCGAGATCACACTTGCCTCGCCGAAAGGCGGCCAGCCACCGATCGACCCCAAGAGCGATGAGCCCGGCAACCAGGCCGACGCAATGACGCGGTTCAAGAAGGATCCGGCTGCGCAGCGGGTCCTGGCAAACACCGTCAAGCTCAGCGACGTGACGGCAGACAGCTACGACGCCGTCTTCTATCCCGGTGGTCATGGCCCGTTATGGGACCTTGCCGAGGATCCGGCTTCGATTGCGCTGATCGAGGCGTTCTACAATGCCGGCAAGCCCGTAGCCGCCGTCTGTCACGCGCCGGGCGTACTGCACCGGGTAACCTCGCAGGGGCAGCCGATCGTCAAGGGCAAGCGCGTCACGGGCTTCACCAACTCCGAGGAGGAGGCCGTCCAGCTCGCCAACGTCGTGCCATTCCTCGTCGAGGATGAACTGAAGCGCCTCGGGGGACGCTATGAAAGAGCAGCCGACTGGCAGAGCTTCGCGATCGTCGATGGCCGCCTGATCACCGGCCAGAACCCCGCTTCGTCGACCGCCGCTGCGCAGGAACTCGTCAAGCTCCTGCGCTAGGCTCTTCGGCGGCAGACCATTGCGAGCATCGAGCACTCGGCATTCTCGGCGGCGGAAACCACCCGTCCCCCAGAAATCGGCAGCCAAAGCTTGCATTTTCACGCCCAGCGACGATGGTGGCGCCTTGGCTGGGGGACGCAGTGGCATTTCGCTTTCTTCATACCGCCGACTGGCAGATCGGTAAGCCGTTCTCCAACATTGTCGGCGATCCCGGGGCGGAACTGCGATCACAGCGGATCAAGACCGTCGAGACGATTGCCAGCCTGGCGCATGAGCGACAGGTCGACGCCGTGCTGGTTGCAGGCGATGCCTTCGACAGCAACTCGGTCTCGGACCGGACCATCGTGCGCACGCTCGAAGCCCTCGCCGCCTTCAAGGGACAATGGATATTCCTGCCCGGAAACCATGACGCGGCCTTGGCCCACAGTGTCTGGACACGGATCCAGGCCATGGGCCCGGCGGCGAATGTCATCATCGCCGACAAGCCGGAACCGCTCGATCTCTGGAGCGGTCGGGCTGTCGTTCTGCCCGCCCCGTTGCGCCGCCGACGAGAGGCGCTCGACCAGACCACCTGGTTCGTCGATGCGCCATCCGGGGACGGCGCATGCCGCATTGGCCTGGCCCATGGCAGCGTTGCCAATCGACTGCCGGGCGCCGCGGAATCGTCGAACGAAATCCCCGAGGATCGATCAGAGACCGCCAACCTTTGCTATCTGGCACTCGGCGACTGGCATGGGGCTTTGAAGATCGCCCAGCGGACCTATTATTCCGGGACGCCTGAACCTGACCGCCACAAGGCCAATGACGCCGGGTCGGTCTACATCGTCGACATCCCCGGACCGCGAGCATCGGAGATCGTCGAGACCGTCGCTGTCGGGCACTTTCGCTGGAACAAGGTCGCGGTCGAACTCATCGATGGCACATGCGATCGCGCCATCGAAACGCTCAGTGATCTCGCCGCGAGCCATCGCCATCAGGTGGTCTCGCTCTCGCTGGCAGGCAGTGTCAGCTTTGCCGAGCGCCGGCGCCTCGAAAGCGAGCTTCGCTCCTGGGAGGCCCGCCTTCACCATCTCGAGATCGATGACAGCGCGTTGGTCGATGAGCCAACCTCCGATGATCTCGATGCGCTCGACAAATCCGGTTTCGTTCGTGCCGCGGTCGAGCGACTGCGCGCGAAGGCAACCAATGACGGTGATCCGGAGGCCGGCGCTGCGCGCATGGCGCTTCGCATGATGTATCTCGACCATTTCTCCAAGGGCGCTTGAGCCATGTTCCTTCGCCGCCTGGAGATCGAGGATTTCCGGAAGCTCCGATCCGTCGTCATCGACGATCTCCAGAATGGCCTCAACGTCATCTCGGGTGACAACGAAGCTGGCAAGTCGACCATTCTCGCAGCACTGCGAGCCGCCTTCTTCGAGCGTCACCGCGTCGGAGGCGAAGCCGCGCAGGCGATGCTGCCCTACAACCAGAATGTCCGTCCCCAGGTCAAAGTCGACTTCGAGCTCGATGGGCAGGCCTGGTCGCTTCGCAAGGCCTTTTGCCAGAAGCCCGAGGCCGAGCTGATCGGAGCCAACGAGCGTCATATCGGCGACGCAGCCGATGATCGCCTGGCGGAGTTGTTCGGGTTTACCCCGCCTGGCCGCGGTGGTTCCAAGCCGCAGGATCACCAGGGCATATTCGGGCTTCTCTGGGTCGAGCAAGGGCTCTCACATCAGGCGCTTGGTGTCGGCGCCGGCCGGGACTCGCTTTCCTCAGCACTTGAATCCGAAGTCGGCCAGGTCATCGGCGGAGAACGCGGAAGAGCCCTGATTGCAGCAGCCGAGGCGCGGCGCAGCACCTACTGGGACAAACGCTACAAGCCGCGCGGTGACTACAAGGCGCTGCTCGACGATGTCGAAGCCCTCTCCGCTCGTCGCGAAGAGATGTCCTCTCGCCTCGCGGCCCATGACAGCAAGGTCGGCGACCTCGCAAGGAAGCGCGAGATTGTCGCGCGCTATCACAACGACGCCTCTCTCGAGAAAGCCTTGTCCGCCCTCGCCTCTGCGCAGGAGGCGATGGTACAGGCCGAGATGCTAGAGACGATCGTTGTTAACGCCGGCCGTGACGCCACACGCTGCAAGGCTGAGACCGAGGCAGCCACAGAACGGCTCGCCGCGCGGCAGGCGCTCGTGAAATCGTCGGATGCCGCACGGGCGTCGCTGGCCCAGGCCACTCACGATGCCGAGGATGCCAAGAGCGTCGTAAGCCGGCTCGAGCGAGCGACCGCCACGACCTCTGCGAGGCTCGCACAAGCGCGGGCTGCGCGGAGCGTTGCGGACGAAGCGCTCGCCGCGGTCCAGCGGGCCATTGACCACGGCCGCGCGCTGCATCTCCTCGCCCGCTTGGAGCTAGATCTCAAGAGTGCCGAAGAAGCTGACGGCAAGCGCATGACCGCTTTGGCCGCAGCTGCAGCCATCACCGTCACGAAGCCCGAGGTCGACACGCTGGAGCGCGCCGGCGAACAGCTCGCGAAAGCCAGGGCCCGGCTCGAGGCGGCGAGCGTCCGGATCGAATTCAAGCCGAACGCGCAACAGAACGTCTCGTCAGACGGCAAGGCAATCTTGCTCAGTGAGCCCCTGCTCCTCGCAAGAGACGCGACGATCGAGCTCGAAGGGTTCGGCCAGTTGGTCGTCCATCCAGGGGGCGGCGTCGGGGATCTCGCGCGAGCCTTTGGTGAATCCGAACGCGCCTTCCAAAGCGAGCTGCGCAAGACCGGCTGCGCCAGCTTCGAGGCGGCAAGATCGCAAGTGCTGCAAAAGGGCGAAGCGATCGCCGAAGCAGAGCTGCAAAGGAAGCTGATCAGCGCCACCGCTCCCAGGGGGCTCGAAGTCCTTCGGCAGGAGACCCAGAACCAGCGCGCGCTCGCCGCCCAGTCCGCTGCGCGGGAGATCGACGCAAAGGAAGCGTCAGAGGAGAGCCGCGCCGGGGCAGTCGAGGCCCAACGCATCGCCCTCCACGACGAGAAGGCCGCCGAAGACGCCGCGGCGCAGCATCGCGCCCAGCATGAGAAGGCCACGCTTGACGCAGCGGTCTGGAACGAGCGCCTGAATGCCGCAATCACGAGCGCCAGCGAGAAGGGGCGTGACCTCATCGAGGCCCGCTCGAAGATCGCGGATGCCGAGCTGCAGGCCAGTTTTGATGCCGCCCAATCGGCCCATATGACGGCCAAGGAGGCTGAGCAGGCCGCCATTCGCGCGCTGGAGCGGGCGAACCCCGAAGCCGCCTCGCTGGCCCTCTCCAGGGCCGGGAACGCAGCTGAGAATATCCGCGCCGATCTTGAGAGGACGGCCCGCGAGGCTCGTGATCTCGAGATCGAACTTCGGGCGCTTGGTCGTGATGGATTGGGCGAGCAGCTCTCCGAGATCGAAGGCCAGATCGCGCTCAGGCAAAGGCAGCTCGCGACGACCAAGGCTCAGGCCGATGGCGCCCGGCTTCTCTACGAGACATTGGCGGAAGCGCAGCGCGAGTCCAAGGACCGCTGGCTCGGCCCGGTACGCGAACGGGTTGCTCCGTATCTGCGCCTGCTCCATCCCGACAGCCAGATCGTGCTCAACGAGGACACGCTCGAGATCGAGCACTTCGTCCGCGCTGGTGTCGAAGAGCCCTTCAGACAGCTCAGCATGGGCGCCAGAGAGCAGACAGCGGTGATCACGCGCCTGGCACTGGCGGACATCCTGCGAGGCTTTGGCCAGCCATCGATCGTCATCCTCGACGACGCACTGGTGAACACCGACGAAGAGCGTCTCGACCGGATGCACCTCGTCTTGAACAAAGCTGCCGGTTCCCTGCAGATCCTCATCCTGACCTGTCGAGAGAAGGATTTCATCCAGCTCGGCGCTCCGATCAGGCGCATTTAGCCTCACCCGCGAGGGTAAGGACCAGGGCCGGAGTTGCCGTGTTGCTGCCAAGGCTTATCTACGTCCCATGACCGCCATCCCCTTCGACAATTCCTACGTCCGCTTCCCCGAGCGCTTCTTCGCGCGGGTAACCCCCAGCGCGGTCCGTTCGCCGCGTCTGCTGCGGTTGAACACGGCGCTCGCCGAGCAGCTCGGTCTCGATCCGGTCTGGCTGGCGGGGCCCGACGGCACCGAGATGCTTGTAGGCAACCGTGTTGCCGAAGGGGCCGAGCCCATCGCCACGGCCTATGCAGGTCACCAGTTCGGCGGGTTCAGCCCGCAGCTCGGCGACGGACGCGCCGTCCTGCTCGGAGAGGTGATCGATCGCGAGGGCAGGCGCCGCGACATCCAGCTCAAGGGTGCAGGGCTGACACCGTTCTCGCGTCGGGGCGATGGGCGGGCCGCACTGGGGCCGGTGCTGCGGGAATACATCGTCAGCGAGGCGATGGCTGCATTGGGCGTTCCGACGACACGGGCGCTCGCCGCCGTGACGACAGGCGAAACGGTCAGGCGCGAGACGCTGCTCCCCGGAGCTGTGCTGACCCGCGTCGCCTCCAGCCATATCAGGATCGGGACATTCCAGTTCTTCGCGGCCCGCAGTGATGTCGAGGGCCTGCGCCTCCTCGCCGACCACGTCATCGCCCGGCACTATCCTGACGTCAGCGCCAGCGCAGCACCCTATCTGGCCCTGCTGGAGGCTGTCATTGCCGTGCAGGCGGCGCTTGTCGCCCGCTGGATGCAAATCGGGTTCATCCACGGCGTGATGAACACCGACAACATGTCGGTTGCGGGTGAGACGCTGGATTATGGGCCGTGCGCCTTCATGGATGCCTACGACTCGGGTACGGTGTTCAGCGCCATCGACGAGCGCGGGCGTTACGCCTATGGCAACCAGCCGCCCGTCGCACGTTGGAACCTGACGCGGTTCGCCGAAGCGCTGCTCCCGCTGCTGGCCGATGACCAGGACCAGGCGGTCAAGCTCGCGCAGGAGGTGCTGGACCGCTTCGATGAGCTGTTCCAGACCGCATTGATCGACGGTTTCCGCCGCAAGCTTGGGCTCTTCGCCGATGAAGCGGATGATGTCGTGCTTATCAAGGCCCTGCTCGACACGATGCAGCGCGGCCAGGCCGATTTCACACTCGTTTTCCGGCGGTTGAGCACGGATGGAACGGGCCCTGCCGAAGGGAGCGCTTGCCGCGACCTGTTCGGCAATCCCGCGGAGTTCGACGACTGGGAGAGCACGTGGCGGCAACGGCTGGCGCGCGAGGCCATATCGCCCGCGGAGCGGGTGAAGGCGATGCGCGCCGTCAATCCGCTGTTCATCCCACGCAACCATCGCGTCGAGGCCGCAATCGAGGCGGCCGTGGAGCAGCAAGATCTCGCTCCCTTCGAGGAATTGCTGGCGGTTCTGGCAAATCCCTATGACGAGCAGCCAGGTCGGGGGGACTACGCCCGCCCCCCGGCGGCTCATGAGCGTGTGCTCGCAACCTTCTGCGGAACCTGAACTCAGCGGGCCTCGATCCGAGCCGGTGTCGGATCGCGAGGCTCGCTGAGAGGCTGCGTGCGCCGGTCTCGCCCTATCGCATCGCCCTAAAGCCGCCTACTCCTAGTAAACTGGCCGGACATTTCGGGTATCCTCCTGTGGCGACGCTAGATGAATTCTCCGACCGCCATCATGTGGTCGTGATCGGCGCCGGGTTCGGCGGGCTCGAGGCGGTCCATCGCCTCGCCGGTGCGCCTGTTCGGATCACCATCGTTGACCGGCGCAATCACCACCTGTTTCAGCCGCTTCTATACCAGGTCGCCACCGCCTCGCTTGCAACATCGGAAATCGCCTGGCCGATCCGGCATCTCCTGCGCAAGCGCCCGGAAATCACGACGCTGCTGGCCGGCGTCAACGACATCGACCCCGAGGCCAGGCGCGTTATCCTCGATGACGGATCCACGCTTGCCTATGACAGCCTGATCGTGGCGACCGGCGCGCGGCATGCCTATTTCGGGCATGACGACTGGGAGCCCTTCGCGCCCGGACTCAAGACCCTCGAGGACGCTACGACGATCAGGCGGCGCATTCTCCTCGCCTTCGAGAAGGCAGAACGGGAAACGGATGCGCTGAAACAGGCCGCACTGCTCACCTTCGTGATCATCGGAGCCGGCCCCACCGGCGTTGAGCTGGCGGGCACGATCGCCGAACTGGCGCGCTCCACCCTTCCCGAAGATTTCCGCAACATCGATACCCGCAGGGCGCGCGTGGTGCTGATCGAAGCGGCTCCGCGCGTGCTTGGCGGCTTCGCGCCCGACCTGTCCGCCTATGCCCATCGCGCCCTCGAAGGACTCGGCGTCGAGATCTTCCTCGGCCAGGCAGTGTCGCAATGCACGGCCGAGGGTGTGGTCTATGGCGACACGACGCTTGCCGCGGCGACGATCATCTGGGCTGCCGGCGTACAAGCCTCCCCCGCAGCCGGCTGGCTGGATGCTCCCGCTGACAGAGCCGGACGGGTCAAGGTCGAGGCCGATCTCACGGTACCGGGCAGACCCGAGATTTTCGTCATTGGCGACACGGCAAGCGTCGCTGCGCCCGATGGAAGCCCTGTTCCCGGCATCGCGCCCGCAGCCAAGCAGCAGGGAAAATACGTCGCAACGGCAATCCGCCTCAGGCTTCGCGGGGAGGGCGTGCTACCCGCCTTTCGCTACAAGCATTCGGGCAGTCTGGCGACGATCGGGAAGCGGCTTGCGGTGATCGATTTCGGCTTCTTCAAGCTGCGCGGCGCGCTGGCCTGGTGGCTATGGGGCCTCGCTCATATCTATTTCCTGATCGGCGTCCGCAATCGGGTGAGCGTGGCATTGAGCTGGCTGTGGGTTCACGCGCGCGACCAGAGAAGCTCGCGGCTGATCACGCAGGGGCGCGAAAACGAAAGCCGACCGAAGCGACGATAGACCGTCCCTGGCGAAGAGCCTCACCGCGGCCGGCAGACCGCGCCGGCGCCCCGAGCCCCCCTTACTTCGTCCAGCGCTTGTCCCCGATCCGGGCACCGAAGTGATGGGCGAACAGGAGCAGCGCATCGACAACCGACTGGTCGCCGCCGCCCTCGAAGGCAAACAACGGGTAGGAAACGCTGATGGCGATGTTCATGCCCTTATGCGGGTCCTCGAAAGCAACGGAGATGGCTTTCACGCCGTCGAAAAGCTCCTGATTTGAGATCGCATAGCCGCGCAATCGCGACATCGCGACCTCGCGCAACAGATCGTCGATCGAAACCAGGGTCTGCTTCGTCACCGGATCGAGCGCTGCAGCAAAGAGACTGCGTATCTCGGCATCCGGTTTGACGGCGAGGAGCGCCTTCCCCATCGCGGCGGCATGCGCGGGCAGCCTGTGGCCAGGCTCGACCGTGAACTGGATCGGCTGCGAGCCCCGCGCCGTCTTGAGGACGACGACCTCGGTGCCGGAGAGCACGCCCAGCCATACCGTGTGCTCGGTCTGGCGGGCGAGCTCCTCCATTTCCTTCTGCGCCTGTTCCACCAGATCGAAATTCCGGTGAAAGCTGGCAGCCAGCTGCACAGCCAGGATCCCCGCCCTGTAGCGCTGCGTCGCGGGATCCTGCTCGATCAGCCCCCCGCTCGCTAGCGAAGCCAGCAGGCGCGAGGCGCTGCTGCGCGTGACTTTCAAGTGGCGGCTGGTTTCGCCAACCCGCAGCTCGCCTCCCGAATTGACGAGCAATTGCAGCGCACTAACGGCCTTTTCAATCGACTTCATGAGCGCTCGCTTGGCGGCTTGACGCCGCGCAGATGTCCTGCGTACGATAAATAATCAACATGTTGCGTAATAAGCAACACTTTTTCCGACTGTCAAGAGGAGACACCCATGCGGGGCACCGGCGGCGCGCTACTTTACGAAACCCTGAAGAGCTACGGGGTGACCTGCCTGTTCGGCATGGAGGATCCGATCCATGTGTTCCACGCCGTCGACCGCGCATTCACGCGGATCGTCACGGTGCGCGACGAGAAGCATGCGGCCATCATGGCGCATGGCTATGCCCAGGTAACCGGCCGGCCAGGCGTGTGCGCCGCCACCTTCGGGCCGGGCGCGACCAATCTGATCACGGGCCTGCTGGAGGCGCAGCGCTCCTCCGTGCCGGTGATCGCGCTCGTCCAGGACCACCCGCTGCGGCTCAAGAACAAGAACGCCAGCAGCGCGCTCGATCATGCGGTTGCTCTTGCGCCCTATGTGAAGGACGTGACGCGCATCGATGCACCGGAGCAGGCGGCCGACGCAGTGCGCAAGGCCTTCCGGATCGCGACATCGGGGCGGCCGGGCCCTGTGGTCCTGCTTTGCCCTGGCGATGTCATGGCCGCCGAAGCCGAAGCCCAGACCTGGGCTGACCAACCCTACACGCATTTCCCGGCCAACCGGGTCCGGGCGAGCCGCGAATCCATCGAGAAGGCGGCAGAGCTCCTCGCGACGGCCCAGCGGCCACTCCTGATCGCGGGCGGCGGATCGATCATCTCCGGCGCCGAAGAGGAAATCCGGATGCTGGCGGAACTGTTCGACATCCCCGTCGCGACAACCATGACCGGGCGCGGAGCCATTGCCGATGCGCACCCGCTCGCCGCGGGCCCGCTCGGCTCCACCACGGGCGGACGCTATGGTCGCGGGCAGATCTCCAACACGCTGTTCGCCGAGGCCGACGTCGTCTTCGTGCTCGGCTCGCGCACCGGCCAGATCTGCTACAGCGACTGGTCGCTGCCCAAGCCTGAAACCAAGCTGATCCATCTCGATATCGACCCGGCCGAGATCGGCCGCAATTTCGCAACCGACATCGCCATGGTCGGCGATGTCCGCGATACCCTGCGCGACCTGATGGCCTATTGCGCCGATCGCGGCCTGGCCCGAACCAACCCGGAGACCAGGGCGCGGATCGACCAGCTGACGGAGAACTGGAGGGCCGAGTTCCGGCCGGTCGCGGAGTCGGCGCAGACACCGATCCGGCCCGAACGCCTGCTGGCCGAAATCTCGGCACAGGTCGATGAACGGACCCTCATCGTTACGGATGCCAGCTACATCACCGGCTGGGCCATGAGCCATATCGATGTGCCAGGCTCGGGGCGCTTCATCCTCTCGCCGCGTGGAACCGGTGGAATCGGCTGGAGCCTGCCCGCCGCAATCGGCGCCAAGATGGCCGACCCATCGCTCAAGGTCGTCTGCGTGACCGGCGACGGCGCCTTTGGCTACGTCATCAATGAGCTCGAAACAGCCGCCCGCTACGGCGTCGATATCCTCGTCGTCGTGTTCAACAACGGCACCCTCGGCTTCCAGCGGCATTGGGAGCAGAAGGTGATGGGCCGCTATCTCGAATGCGACTTCCTCGACATCGACTATTCGGAAGTCGGTCGGGCCCTGAAGTGCCGCGGTGAGCGCGTTACGGCCCCGGAGGCGATCGCTGCGGCCCTGGCTGGGGGGGTTGCTGCCGACGGCCCCTTCGTCATCGACGTCGTCATCGATCCCAACGCCACGGCACCGATCGTCGGCTTCGAGACCATTCTCGCCCGCGACGCGGTCCATTGATGCGGTCGATCACCTCACGAGAGCCGATCTGTTCAACAGCGCCATACAAAAGGGGAAGAGCATGCTGAGAACCATCGCCAACGCACTTGCGTCGGCCGCTGTCGCGGCGGTCGTCGCGCTGTCTGCATCCGGAGCCTCCGCAGGCCCCACGCTCGATCGGATCATTTCCGAGAAGAAGCTGGTCGTCGGAGTAGCCCCCTGGAACAAGTTCGTTCTGCTGAATCCGAAGACGAGCCAGTACGAAGGCCTCATCGTCGACGACATTCGCAATCTCGAGGCGATGACCGGGATCAAGGTCGAGCTCGTCAACACGACCTGGAGCGGCCTCGTGGCCGGGCTCCAGGCCGGCAAATGGGACGTCATCATGAGCGGGCTCGGAGCGACACCCGAGCGTGCGACGGCCGTCGCGTTTGGAGAGGCCTTCGGCTATCTCTCGTCCACCGCCATGGTGCGCGCCGATAGCCCGGTGCGGACCTTCGCGGACCTGGACAAGGAGGGCAATGTCCTCTCCGTGGTCTCGGGCACCGCTGCCCAGCAATATGCCCAGCGCACCTTCAAGAAGGCGAAGGTCACGCCCCTTTCCGATACGGGAGCGGCGGTGCTCGAGGTCATGCAAGGGCGGTCGACGGCCTATATCGGCGATTCCGTCTCGAATGAGTTGCGCGCTCAGGAGCGCCCGACCGAGCTGCGCAATATCAAGTTCGCCAGCGATCAGACGGAATGGACCAGCATGAACCACGCTGTCCGGTATGCCGATCTCGACCTTCTGGTCTTCCTCGACACCTATGTCCGCTCCATGAAGCTGCGGGGCTGGTACCGCACTCTCGCCGAGAAGTGGAACCTGCCGCCTGAACTGGCTGTCGGGCCGCGCTAGCCGACGAACCAGGCAAGGGGCGGACGCCCGTCGCATATCCGCCCCCTGTCACGTCTCTGCTCCGGAAAATGCTGGTCGAATGAGATCATGAATTACACATTTCAATTCGGCGTTCTGACCGAATACGGGCCCTATCTCGCGGGCGGACTCTGGCACGCGTGGTGGACGAGTTTTCCCAGCATCATCATCACGACCATTCTCGGCGTGGTACTGGCGGCGATGAGCATGTCGCGGCGCTGGTTGCTGCGCGGCGCCTCGGTGGTTTTCGTCGACCTGTTCCGCACGCTTCCGGTCGTGGTCCTGCTGATCTGGATCCACTATGTCATGCCGATCCTGACAGGGGTTTCGTTTTCTCCGACCGTGAGCTCGATCATCGCACTGTCCCTGAACGGGGCTGCGCTTGCCTGTGAAGCGTTTCGCGGCGGCCTTGAGGCGATCCCGGCCACGCAAACCCAGGMTGCACAATCGCTTGGGTTCTCACGCTGGAAAGTGATGCGTTACATCACGCTGCCTCAGGCTTTCTTTGCGACCCTGCCGTCCCTCACCAATGTCCACATCACAGTCATCAAGAACGTCACCGTAACAGTACTGATCGCAGTGCCCGAGGTGATGTTCCGGGCTCAGGAACTGACGGTCCAATTCTTCCGCCCGCTTGAGTTCTATACTGGCGCAGCCGTTCTGTATGTGGCGCTTATCTGGGGATACGCCCTGCTCATGCGGATGCTCGAAAGGCTTCAAAAATGGCAACCGATCTGATGACGGGCGCGACGGCAGCCTCGGCTCAGGCCTTCATCCGTATTCGCGACGTTCACAAATCCTATGGCGCCGTCAGCGTGCTCAACGGCATTTCGCTCGACGTCGCACAGGGCGAAGTGCTGGTGCTCTGCGGCCCCAGCGGTTGCGGCAAGAGCACGCTCCTGCGCTGCATCAACGGCCTCGAGACGATCAATCGCGGCGACATCTCCGTGGGCGGGCGCAATGTCGAAACGGCCAACCCCGATACGTTGCAGAAAATTCGCCTGTCGACGGGCTTCGTCTTCCAGAACTTCAATCTGTTCCCGCATATGACGGCGCTCGAGAACATCACCATCGCGCCGATGAAGATCCTCGGGACGCCGCCCCGCATGGCAACAGAACAGGGCAGAAAGCTGCTCGAACAGGTCGGCATGGCGGAGAAGGCGAGTGTCTATCCGTTCCAGCTCTCCGGTGGGCAGCGTCAACGCGTGGCGATCGCCCGGGCACTGGCGATGAACCCCACCCTGATGCTGTTCGACGAGCCGACATCGGCGCTCGATCCCGAGATGCGCGAAGAGGTTCTCCAGGTCATCCGCAAGGTGCACCAGGAGCACAACATGACCATGGTCATGGTGACCCACGAGATCGGGTTCGCCAAGAGCGTCGCCAGCCGGGCCATGCTGCTCGACGCCGGACAGATCGTCGAGGAGGCCCCTGCCCGCGCCTTCTTCGAGAATCCGGCCGAGGAACGCACCCGGCGCTTCCTGCGCGCCATCATCAACGATTGATCCTTGGCGATTGCCTTCCCCTCGCGCAACGCCGGCATTCGTGTGCCGGCGCGCCGCCACACGAGTCCCTGCAATGATCCAACCGAACTACATCGGCGGAGAGTGGCGTCACGCAAGTGAAGCGATCGCCAACATCAATCCGTCGAACACCAATGACATCGTCGCCCATTACGCGCAGGCCACTCATGCCGACGTGCAGGACGCCATCGACGCAGCTGCGACAGCCTTCCCGGCCTGGTCGCGCTCATCGATCCAGCTCCGGCACGATATCCTGAAGGGTATTGGCGACGAGATCCTCGCTCGCAAGGACGAACTCGGGATGCTGCTTTCCCGCGAGGAGGGCAAGGTGCTGGCGGACGGCATCGGTGAGGTCGTGCGGGCCGGGCAGATCTTCCACTTCTTTGCCGGTGAGTGCCTGCGCCTGGCAGGCGACAGGTTGGCCTCGATGCGTCCCGGCGTCGAGGTCGACATTACCCGGGAGCCTGTCGGCGTCGTCGGGCTGATCACGCCCTGGAACTTTCCGATCGCGATTCCTGCCTGGAAGATCGCGCCTGCCCTCGCCTACGGCAACTGCATCGTCCTCAAACCGGCCGAACTGGTGCCGGGCTCCGCGCATGCGCTGGCTGACATCCTTGCCAGAGCCGGCCTTCCGGCCGGCGTCTTCAACCTCGTGATGGGATCGGGATCTGTCGTCGGCGAAGCGATCCTGCGCAGCGATAACGTGGACGCAATCTCCTTCACCGGCTCTGTCACCACGGGCCGCAAGGTCGCAGAGGCCTGTGTCGCATCCGACCGGATGAAGAAGATGCAGCTCGAAATGGGCGGCAAGAACCCGCTTGTCGTGCTCGACGATGCCGATATCGAACTGGCGGTTGGGTGTGCGCTCAATAGCGCCTTCTACCAGACCGGGCAGCGTTGCACCGCAGCGTCCCGGCTGATCGTCACCGACAAGATCCATGACAGCTTCGTAGAGCGCCTGATCGATGCCATGCACGGGCTCGTCGTCGACGATGCGCTCAAGCCGGAAGCAAGCATCGGACCCGTGGTCGACCAGAGGCAGCTCGATCAGGACCTGCGCTATCTCCGCCTTGGTCAGGAGGAAGGCGGCCGGCTTGCGTGCGGCGGTGAGGTTCTCGCGCGGGCCACGCCAGGATTCTATCTATCGCCGGCGCTGTTCACCGAGATCGACCAGACCATGCGGATCGCCCGCGAGGAGGTCTTCGGGCCAGTCGCAGCAGTCATCCGCGTCAAGGACTATGACGCCGCGCTTGCCGCCGCCAACGATACAAGGTTCGGCCTCTCGGCCGGCATCTGCACGACGAGCCTCAAATATGCGAGCCACTTCAAACGCAACGCAGAGGCCGGAACGGTCATGGTCAATCTTCCGACCGCCGGCACGGATTACCACGCGCCCTTCGGTGGCCGCAAAGGTTCGTCCTACGGCCCCCGGGAACAGGGCCGCTACGCGCAGGAATTCTACACGACCGTGAAGACCGCCTACACGCTTCCGGCCTAGCCGCCGGAGGGTGGAGAATCGGCTGGCCGAATCACGGGCATTTTTCCGAAGTCCACTGCGCCGGGATGGCCGACGTCCGGCGCAGGCCGCGACGGGGGCATCGTCAGCACGCCGGTGCGAGCCATTCAGTCTCGACATGGCCTTCGGCTGGTCCCTGCCCGCACCTCGGTTTCGGGGCAGGTCTATCGTTGTGCCCTCTGCCAATTCTTGGTGCCCGCCCCAAACCTTCTCCAAAGCCATGTCATGAAGCCGCGTTGCTTGCTGCGGCTGCGGCCTAATCCACGCCGATACGCTTCGTTGCACGAACGCCCGCACGATCGGCGCATGCAGCATTGGCCATTCTGCAGCGCCCAGTTGACGCTTTCGCTGGCCCATGCCTTGCTGACGGCTGCTTGAGGGAAAAGCAGGGGGCGCAAGACCCCCGGAACATTATCAACGGCCTGTCGGCGGAGGGTATTTATGAACGAACACGACCTGCGAGGTTTGATCGCGGATGTGAAGGAAGGTGGCCTGTCGCGGCGCTCCTTCGTGCAGAAGATGGTGGCGCTGGGACTGAGCGCACCGATCGCAACCCAGATGTTGGCCTGGAACGGCGTCGCGATGGCCCAGTCGGCCGACGACTACAAGCCGACCAAGGCCGGTGGCGGCGGGCCGCTGAAGATCCTGCTCTGGCAGGCACCGACCCTGCTGAACCCGCATTTCGCCAGCGGCACCAAGGACCAGATCGCCTCGCGCGTTTTCTTCGAGCCGCTCGCCGGCTGGGACAAGGACGGCAATCTCGTTCCCCAACTCGCCGCCGAGATCCCGACCAAGGCCAATGGCGGAGTGTCTGCCGACGGCAAGGAAGTGATCTGGAAGCTGAAGCAGGGCGTCAAATGGCATGACGGCAAGCCGTTCACCGCGGATGACGTCGTCTTCACCTGGGAATATGCCGCCGATCCGGCCACCGCCGCCTATACGACCGGCGCCTACAAGGACATCAAGGTCGAGAAGATCGACTCCCACACCGTCAAGATCATCTTCAAGGATCCGACGCCGTTCTGGGCCGATGCCTTCGTCGGCGTCGCCGGCATGATCATCCCGAAGCACCATTTCGGCGAGTACAAGGGCGCCAAGTCGCGCGAAGCCCCGGCCAATCTGAAGCCCGTTGGCACCGGCCCCTACAAGTTCGTCGAGTTCAAGCCCGGCGACCTGCTCACGGGCGAACGAAACCCCGATTATCACGTCAAGAACAAGCCGCATTTCGACACGCTCGAAGTCAAAGGCGGCGGTGACGCGGTCTCGGCGGCGCGTGCCGTGCTGCAGACCGGCGAATACGACTATGCCTGGAACATGCAGGTCGAGGACGAGATCCTCAAGCGCATGGAGACCGGCGGGCGCGGGCGCGTGGTGGTGGTTCCTGGTGGCGACGTCGAGTTCATCATCCTCAACCCCACGGACCCGTGGACCGAGGTCGACGGCGAACGTTCGAGCGTCAAGACCAAGCATCCGACGCTCAGCGATCCGGCGGTGCGCCAGGCGATCAACCTCCTGATCGACCGCGACTCGATCCAGAAGTTCATCTATGGCCGCGGCGGCACGGCGACGGCGAGCTTCGTCAACGAGCCGAAGCAGTTCAAGTCGCCGAAGCTGAAGTATGAATTCAGCGTCGACAAGGCCAACAAGATCCTCGACGACGCCGGCTGGAAGAAGGGCGCCGACGGTATCCGCGAGAAGGATGGCAAGAAGCTCAAATACGTCTTCCAGACCTCGATCAACGCGCCGCGCCAGAAGACCCAGGCGATCATCAAGCAGGCCTGCCAGCGTGCCGGCATCGATCTCGAGCTGAAGTCGGTGACCGCGTCCGTGTTCTTCTCCTCGGACGTCTCCAATCCCGACACCTACACCAAGCTCTACTGCGACATGGAGATGTACACCACGACGCAGCCGCAGCCGGATCCGGAGCGCTTCCTGAACCAGTTCGTGTCCTGGGAAATCGCCAACAAGGAGAACAAGTGGCTCGGCCGCAACGTCTCGCGCTATGGCAGCAAGGAAGCGGATGAGGCCTACAAGGCTGCGCAGAAGGAGTTCGACCCTGTGAAGCGCGCCGCGCTGCTGATCAAGGTCAACGAGATCTTCTGCGAGGCCAACATCATCCTGCCGCTCCTGTCGCGCACGATCGTAGGCGCGTCGGCGAACAACCTCGTGCCCGATATTTCGGGCTGGGAAGTCACGACCTGGAACCTTGCGAGCTGGTACCGCACCTAGCCGTCCAGCGCTCCGGGACCGAATCTGGTCCACCGCTTCGCCGCCCGCTCCCATCCGAATGGGAGCGGGCGGAACTCTGATCATCCTATGACAGGGGGCGGAGGCCGGCTTGATCCGTCGGCGCCATGTATGAAGGCTGCACCGTGCCCGACCTGATCCCGAATTTGCCCGATGTCGTTGCCGAAATCGGCGCATTGTTCGAACGCTACGAGCAAGCCCTGATCGACAAGGATGTGGCTGTGCTGGATGCCGCATTCTGGGACAGTCCGCACACCATCCGATACGCGTTGCACGAGAATGGCTATGGCTTCTCGGAGATCCACGCCCACCGCGTTTCTCGCCCGCCGGGGCCCGGTATCAAGGAAAAGCGGCTGCGGCTGGAGATTCTCACTCTGGGGCGCGACATTGCCACGGTGAACCTGGAGTTCAAGGTCCGCGGGCAGGACATGGTCGGCCGGTAGAGCCAGACCTGGGCGCGCTTCCCCGATCTCGGCTGGAAGGTGATCTCCGCTCACGTATCAACGATGGAGGGGCCGCGCCTCTGGTGAGCAGCCGCGCCCCCTGCTTCGCTTTGACAGTCGAGGCCCCTGCCCCCCTAGTCAGCTTCCAATGGCGCTTGCCCTCAGCGCAGCGAGCGTCCGGCTGTCGACCGCCACGATCTCCTGTCGGAGCTTGGCGTTCTCCCATTTTGCCTGACCGGGGACACGGATGGCATTAGTACCGGGGGCGCGGCGCCCGCTGCTGATGCGCTCCCGCTCGGCTGCGGCGCGGCAAGGCAAGGCCTCAGCGCCGAAAGCGCCCGGATTCAGCGTCAGGAACAGAAACGAGCAGTCATTCGGTTGCGCGGCGTCGCCGTAGAGCGCTTTCACCTCGGCTCCCACGGCACCACCGGACAGGAGCCCGCACAGCATGTCGACCGCCAGTGCGAGGGCAAACCCCTTGGGGCCGCCGGTGGGCAGAAGCAGCCCCCTGATTGCCTCGGCAGGGTCGGTGGTCGGAAGCCCTTCCGACGTTACGGCCCAGTTCGCCGGAATCGGCTCGCCGCGCTGCTGGTGATGGCGAATGCGGCCGAGAGCGCCTTCGCTCATGGCGACATCGACCACCACCGCAGGCTCGTCCGCAGTCGGAATGGCAATCGCGATCGGGTTGTTGCCGACAGCCGGCTCAGCCCCGCCGGGGGCCGGCATCAACGGCCGCGTATTCGACATCGCAATCCCGATCATGCCGGCCTCAGCGGCCTGGGCGGCATAGCGACCGGCAGCGCCGAAATGAAACCCATGACGCACGGCAACCGCGCCGATGCCGAAACTCCGAGCCTTTGCGATAGCCAGGGTCATGGCCTGCTCGGCGGCCAGATGACCGAGCATGTGGCGGCCGTCGAGAACCGCAACGGCGCCATGGTCACTCACGCACAGAGCTTCGTCATGCGGCGAGACCGAGCCCTTGCGCAGGCGTTCGATATAGAGCGGCACATGCATCAGCCCGTGCGAGCTCAGGCCCTGCTGCTCCGCTTCGACCAGGGCTTCCGCAATACGGCTCGCGCCGGCGGGAGAGAGTCCGGCGCCGGCAAAGACAGCGGCAACCTCCGCGACAAGATCGGCAACGCGCATCGGAACGGCGCTTGGTATCTGAGACATCATCAGGCCTGTGACGGTGAAACTCGATCGATCCTAGGAGGGGCTGGATAGCAAAGTATGCACAGCGCGCTCATTTCATCGTGCGAAACGCCGGCGCTTTGAACCATCCCCCCGTCCCGGCCCGCTAGGTTGGGCAGAGGTGAACTGGGCAGCGGCGCATGGCGATAACATATGATCTGGTGAAGGAGGTCACGGCCAATCTCTATGACTGGTCGCTGCGCCGGATCCCGGAGACATCGAAGAGCGCCCTGCGTAATGCGGTCGAGACCGAGACCGTGCCCCATGCACGCAAGACGCTGGCCTTCATGCTCGACAGTGCGGAAACGGCGGAGCGGACCGGGCGCTTCCTGTGCTCGGATGCAGGGGTTCCGAGCTATGCCGTGAAGATCGGATCGGGTGTCCAGATGCGAGGCGACATCCGCCAGGCCATCGTCGATGGCTTCGAGCACCTCGTCCAGACGATCCAGCCGCCGATCCTGCGCTTCGTCACCAATCCGCTGACGAATGAGCGCAGCTACAAGGGCAAGGACATGCCGCTGGTCTCCTATGACCTGCTTGGCGATGTCGACTACATGGATATCACCTGCGCGCCGAAGGCGCTCGGCGGAGGCCGCTGGGCTGCGATCGAGACGCTGGTCAGCCCGAGCCTCGATGAGATCGAACGCTGCATCCTCGAGATGGTCATGCGTGCCGGCGGTCAGCACTGCCCTCCCGTGGTGATCGGCGTCGGCATCGGTGGCACCTTCGACCATGCCGCCAAGCTCTCCAAGGACGCGACGCTGCGGCCATTCGGCCACCATAATCCGGAGCCGATGGTTGCCGATATGGAGGAGCGCCTGACAAGGGCGGTCAACCAGACCGGTTTCGGGCCAATGGGCGTCGGCGGCTCGACCACGACCTTCGGTGTGCATGTCGAGTACGCGTCAGGCCACGGTTTCACCCCTGTCGCAGTCTCCTTCAATTGCTGGATCAACCGGCGGACGCGCGCGAAGATCCACAATTCAGGCGTTGTGGATCGGATCGAATGAGCTCCTTCGACCTGCCCCGCCTGAAGCTGCCGCTGACACCTGCCGCGGCTCGGGCTCTGAAGCTGGGCGATCTCTTCCTGCTCGATGGCGACGCGGTGGCGACAGTCGGCATGCCCACGCAGAAGCGCATGGTGTCCGAGGTGGCGGCCGGTCGCGAGATGCCGACACCGATGCGGGGCAGCGCATTCTTCCATATGGGCGTCAGCTATGACGAAGTGGATGGCAGGCCGGGACGCCTCCATTATGTCAATCCAACGACCTCGAGCCGCTTCAACGGCCTGATGCCTACCTTGATCCGGGAGCTCGGCCTGACCTCCGTCGGCGGCAAGGGCGGATTGTCACGCGAAAGCGCTGACGCCATGCGCGAGGTCGGCTGCGTCTATTTCTCCTTCGTCGGTGGCGCGTCGGCGCTGCTCAGCGAAGGCGTCGAAGAGGTCCTCGACAGCGCCTGGAACGACCTGATCATGCAGTTCCGGCTGAACCGCGTCAGGCTGGGAGGATTCGGACCGGTGACGGTTGCGATCGATGCCCATGGCAACTCCATCTATGAGCGCCTGATGACCTCCGCCCAGGCGCGCCTGCCGGAGATCCTGCAGGCCCTGCGGGCTCCCATCTCCCCCGTCGACGAGCAACACTGATGCAAGCGATCGAGATCACCCGGCCCGGTGGGCCGGAGGTGCTGGCCTTTTGCGAGCGCGCGTCCCCTGCGCTTGGCCCCAATGACGTCCTCATCCGGGTCCGGGCCGCGGCCGTGAACCGCCCGGATGTGCAGCAGCGGCGCGGGCTCTATCCGCCACCGCCCGGCGCGACCGACCTGCCTGGCCTCGACGTTGCAGGCATCGTCGAAGCCGTCGGCGCGGAGGTGGAATGGCCCAGGGCGGGTGACGCAGTCTGCGCGCTCGCCAATGGCGGCGGATATGCCGAGCTCTGCGCCGTGCCCGCGGTTCAGTGCATGCCCATGCCGAAGGGAGCGAGCTTCACCGAAGCTGCGGCACTGCCCGAGGCCTTCTTCACCGCCTGGAACAATGTGATCTGGCTTGGACGGCTCGCGGAAGGTGAAACGCTGCTCGTGCAAGGCGGCACCAGCGGCGTCGGCATGGCAGCGATCCAGATCGCCAAGAGCTTGCGGCAGGCCCGCGTGATCGCAACGGCAGGGACAGCCGCGAAGCTCGACATCTGCCGGGAGATCGGCGCCGATCACGCAGTGAATTATCGCGAGGACTGGGCGGCCGAGATTGTTGCGGCAATCGGCGCAGAGCAGGTCGACGTCGCGCTCGACGCGCAGGCCGGCCCCTACACCGAGAAGCAGCTGCAGCTGCTTGCGCCCGACGGCCGCGTCGTGCTGATCGCCAGCCATCTCGGCCAGATGGCGGAAGTCAATGTCCGCAACATCGTCCGGCGTCGCCTGACCCTGACCGGTTCGACCCTGCGCCCGCGTCCTGCCGCCTATAAGGGGCGGATCGCGTCGGAGCTCGTCGCCCATGTCTGGCCGTTGCTCGAGAGCAGGCGTATTCGCAACCACATCTGCGCAACCTTCGACTGGCGCGATGTACGGGAGGCCCATGCCCTGATGGACGCCGGCGAACAGGTGGGCAAGGTCGTCCTCACGCTCGATGGCTGACACCAGCGTTTGACATCGCTTCGGGCAGCAGGTCTCCTTGGCGTCGAGCAGGCGGGTGCCCCAGCATCACGCATAACAATCCGTCTGGCTGGGACCGCCTCTTGCCCTCGTTCACTCCCGTCCAGTCCGTCGTCAAGGCGCTCGACCTTCTCGCCGAAATCAACCGCAGCGGATTGGCGACGGTTGGCGATCTCCACCGGCGAACCGGCCTGCCCAAGCCGACGATCGTCCGGCTCCTCGAAACGCTCATCGCCACCGGCTATGTCATGCGCGACAGCCGTGTGCGGGGGTATCAGGTGACTTCCGGTGTGAACCGGCTGAGCGCCGGCTTCCACGGTGCGCCGATGGTGATCGAGGCCGCGCGCCCCTGGGCGACGGCCCTTACCCGGCAAATCAAATGGCCCTGCGCCGTCTGTGTCCTCGACTACGACGCCGTGATCGTGCGTTTCAGCACCATTCCCGACAGCCCGATTTCCCCGTTCCACGCAACCCTCGGCCATCGGCTGAGCCTGGGAGGGCGCGCGCTCGGGCGGGCCTATCTCGCATTCTGTCCCGAAGAGGAGCGCACGATCGTGCGCTCTGCAATGCTGGCTTCCCCGGACCCCGAGAACAGCGGCCTCGGCGACGAGGAGTTGGAACGGCTGATCGCCCAGGCACGCTGGCGCGGTTACACCGAGCGCGACCCTGCCGTCGAGCCGCGCACGTCTGCGACGATTGCCGTTCCCATCATGCTGGGCGAGCGCGTGCTCGCGACCTTCGGCGTCACCTTCTTCCGGTCCGTCGTGGCGACGCCCGATGATCGCGCGCGGATCATCCATCCCCTGAAGAAGGCGGCGGCAAGCATCGAGACGCAACTCAAGGCGCTGTCGCAATCAATGGGCGTCGCGTTTCAGGATGAGAAATAGGCCGCCTTCCCAACCTCCGTCGCCAGGAAGCCGCGCATAGTTCCGGGGCACAACCGCGCCGAACGATCGGTTGCCGCTCCGGAGGAACAGCCACCATGTCATTGTATTCTCGCCGCGCGTTCGCGGCGTCGCTCGTCGGCCTCGGTGCTCTGGCGAGCACGCGGGGCGCGCTCGGTCAGAGCTGGCCGGCCCGGCCGGTGACCATCATCGTGCCCTTCCCGGCCGGCGCGGCCACCGATGTCGTGGCCCGCCTGCTCGCGGAGAGGCTCCGCGCAGAGCTGGGGCAAGGTTTCATCGTCGAAAACAAACCTGGTGCCGGCGGAAACCTCGCCGCGGCCAGCGTCGTGCGCGCCGCCCCCGACGGGCATACGCTGTTCGTCTCCTCGTCTGGGCCGCTCGTCACCAACAAGCTGCTCTACAAGACACTCAGCTTCGACCCGCTCGTCGATTTCGAGCCGATCGCCATGATCGGAGATGTGCAGGTTGTGGTGGCGACGCACCCTTCCCTGCCAGTCAAGACACTGTCCGAGCTGATCGCCTACGGCAAAGCCAATCCGGGCAAGCTCACATTCGGAAGCCCGGGCTTCGGCCTGATGGGGCACATCGCCGGCGAACTGATCCAGCGCAAGGGCGGTTTCCAGATGACCCATGTGCCCTATCGCGGTTCTGCGCCGCTTGCGACCGATCTCCTCGCAGGAATCGTCAATGTCGCCGTCGATTTCCTTCCGCCCTATATTCCACATGTGAAATCCGGAGCCATCCGCGCACTCGCAGTCACGGCCGAAGAGCGGGCGCCGCAACTGCCCGATGTGCCGACCCTGTCGGAAGCGGGACTGACGGGAGTCAACGCCTCCTCCTGGTATGCGATCGTTGGTCCCAAGGGCCTTCCCGAGCCGATCTCACGCCGGATCAGCACGATCGTGAACGATTATGTGCTGAGCGCGGAGGGCCGCGCGAAGCTCGATCCGATCGGCGTGCGCTCGCTCGGCGGCGGACCGGACGTCGTCCGGAAAGCCCAGGCGCAGGAAATCGCCAAATGGAGCGAGGTCATCCGCACGGCTGCGATCGCCCTCGACTAAACCTTCGCCGCAAAGAAAAACCCCGGGTGAGCGCTACCGCTCACCCGGGGTTTTTGCATGCTCGGGATCAGACAGCGCCCGGCGAAACGTCGTCGAGATTCAGCAATGCCGCCGCATGTCCGCCGATCATGGTCCTGATGTCCTTCTCCGCGAATTGCAGGTCGAGCAGCCCACCGACGATCTCGCGGTAGCCATCGACCGGGCGTGGCGAACCGAGCAAGCCGAGATCGGAGCACAGCAGGGTGCGTTCGACACCGGCGACCTCGATCAGATGAGCGAGGTCGGACATCTCGTATTTCTTCGAGCGCCCTTCGACGAACATGCAGATCGAGTGCTCCATATAGGCACCGAGCGAAACGAGCTGGCGGATGTCGGCATCCGTGCAGCCCACGATATAGGTCGGGTGGTTGACGATCATCTTGCGGACGCCGCGCGCACGCGCTTCCTCGAACACGAGGTGGAGTTCAGAGGCATGGAGGTGGCCGCCCGCGAGAACGATGTCCCCCTCGGCAATCAGGTCGAGGATCTGCTTGACCGCGTCCGTCACCGTGCCGCTCGCATCGAGTGCGGTGAGCGGCAGCGCATCCAGCATCTTCCCTGCGGTCTTGGGGAAGGTCTTGACGGCGCCTGACGCCAGGACCGCGATATGGTTCGCGGCCGAGAGGGTCGGCAACCAGACGATCTTGCCGCCGATCTTGATGCAATGGTCGACGGCATGCGGATTGAACCCGCCCGAGGCATTGTTCAGCGCCACGCCGGAAAACAGCTTCAAGCCATTGTCGGGGAAGAGCTTCTCCAACATCACGGCATGCGAGGTACCGAGGTAGAAATGGTCCTTGTAGACAAGCGCGCGGAACTTCGCGGAGGCAGCGTCGAGCATGGCCTCATGATGGTCGAGGATGCGCGGCATCGCGGCGGGGCCGCTGTGACAGTGCAGATCGACCGCACCGACGAGCAGATCCGCGACCTGCCGGGCACGGTCGGTTTGGGGGGCCTTGTCGAGAAGCATGCTGAAGTCCTCAGGGCGTTTCGCCGGGCATTGGATAATCTGCGGCGTTGATCACCCAACCGGGCTTTTCCGAGAAATCCATGCGTGGCGGTGAGAAGATGTCGATCATCTGGTTCAGGCCGGGCAGCACCGACCGGGACGTGTGGATCGAAGGCGGCGGGATGACCGTCAGCGACGGAGCCGCCATCAACTCGTGCTCGTCCTCGCGCMAGATCCTCATATCCGGCGTCCAGGGCCAGCGGATATCGTGGATGTAGGCGCCGTCGATGACGAGTGAGCCCTGCTCGAAATCGTCATGGTGATGCGGCGAGAGCTTGGTGATGTCGCGCAGCCCGAGCCGCGGGTCGAGCACGTTCACCATCAGCGTCGTGCAGCGAAAAATCCGGCCGAAGCGGCTCTCGCCCCCCTCGCCTTCCAGGCTGTAGCGCCGCAGTTTCCAGCCCCCGCGCGGCTCGGGCCAAGGCTCCAGGAGCGCGACATTGGCGTGCGGTTCGGCATAGGACGAGGCATTGGAACAGGCTGCCGCCAGATCGGTCGCAGCAGTGGAGAAGATCCGGATGACGCGGCCATCACTGGCTGCCGTGACCTCGGAATCTCCGGGCGGCACGAACAGGATGGATGAGCCCGGCGAGGCGAGGCTCTCCCCGCGGGCAGAGAGCGACGCGCCCATGGCAGCGTCCGGCAGGATCACGCAATACTCATCCGGATGGCCGATGCGCGCCAGACTCGCCCCCGCGCGCACCTCCGAATAAGCGACGATGAAATTCTGCCCGCGCGCGATCCAAGTGCGGGCATCGGACCCGGCCTCCTGCGGCTCCTGCGCATAGAAGCGCGCATAATCCGCGCCGGCATAGGACGAAACGGGCGAAGCCTTGGCAGGCGCCCCGGTCGCGAGTTTGGCGCGGGGGTCGGTGGGGTGGAACATCGAGAGTCTCTCCAGTTCAGCCGACTGCAGCCTGAGAAGCACGGGTTTTCATCGCCGACATCTCGCTGAACGCGTGGCCGGCCGCCTTCCTCAGGAAGCCCTGGTCGGACGAGACGATGAAGGCGCTTGCACCGCGCTCGGCAAAATCGGCGGCCTCATCGGCGTCGTCGGTCATGACGCAGACCGGCTTGTTCGCCCGTTTCGCTGCGGCGATGATCCTGTCCACCGCATCGCGGACCACAGGCGCGTCCCGTGTCGGCGCACCGAAAGCAACCGTAAGGTCGCCGCGGCCAATGAAGACGGCGTCGAGCCCATCGACGGCGAGGATCGCGTCGATCTCCTCGAGTGCAGCGGGATCCTCGATCATCGCGATGGCGGCCGTGGCGGCGTCGGCCGCATCAACATGGTTCCACATCTTCAAGGCGCCGTAACCGCCGGCCCGGGTCACGCCCGAAAATCCGCGCGCACCGCCCCGATAGCGGCAGGCGGCAGCAAGGATACGGGCCTGCGCGACACTCGAGACATGCGGCGCCAGGACACCGACTGCGCCGCAATCCAGGACCGACAGGATCGCGTCATGCGAAAGCACCGGAACACGCACGACCCCGGCGACCCCGGCGGCCCGGGCCGCGAGAAGCGCCACATCGGTAGAGCCCCTATCGAAGGGGGCATGCTCCTGGTCGATGACGACGAAGTCGAAGCCGACTGCGCCGAGGATCTCGATGGCGTGGCCGGTCGGTGTCTTGATGAAGCTGCCGATCAAGGACTCGCGATCGAGCAAGCGGCGCCGGAAGGAATTGTAGGGCGTGTTCTGCATGGACTCGGCACGGGATCGAGCGGCTGGGATGCGCCATCATCGCATCCGGCACCGGCGCAGCATGGCGATCTCCGCGCATTTCGCATTGTGAAATGGCGTGTGCGGCGCCCGTCGTTTCAAGCAATGAAACGAACAAAGAACCTCGTTGTGGTCGGCCGATGGATCGCCCACCACCACAGACAAATGGGGAGGACCATCACATGCACGCTCGCTTGACCACGGCCTTGGGCTTCACTCTGGCGCTGGCGGTTTCCGCCCAGGCCGGCACACTCGAAAAGGTCCGCGAGCGCGGTCAGCTGCTCTGCGGCGTCAGCCCGGGTGTGGCGGGCTTCTCCGTCCCGGACGAGGCCGGTCGCTGGACCGGATTCGATGTCGACCTGTGCCGGGCCGTCGCCGCCGCCACATTGGGCGACGCAAGCAAGGTCAAGTTCATCCCCCTCAGCCCGAAGGACAGGTTCGTCTCGCTGCAGAGCGGCGAAATCGACGTGCTCTCCCGCCAGGCGACCTGGACGCTCTCGCGCGACACGCAACTCGGTCTGCGCTTCGCCGGGATCAACTACTATGACGGCCAGGGCTTCATGATCCGCAAGTCGCTCAATGCGGGCTCCGCCAAGGAGCTTGGCGGTGCGTCGGTCTGCGTGCCGACCGGTACGACCACGGAACTGAACATCGCCGACTTCTTTCGCGCGAATGGGATGAAGTACGAGTCCGTCAGCTTTGAATCGGGCGATCAGGCCGCCAAGGCCTTCGAGTCGGGACGCTGCGACGTCTTCAGCAACGACGTCTCGGCGCTGTCGGCCTACAGGCTGAAGCTGGTCAACCCGGCAGAATTCGTGATCCTGCCCGAACTGATCTCGAAGGAGCCGCTCGGTCCAGTCGTGAGGCAGGGCGACGAGGCCTGGAACAGCATCGTCCGCTGGTCCTATTTTGCGATGGTTGCTGCGGAAGAGCTTGGCGTCAGCTCGGCCAATGCCGACCAGCTCGCCGCCTCCGGTTCCCCCGAGGTGCGCCGCCTGCTTGGCAGCGAGGGCAAGTTCGGCGAGCCAATGGGCCTGAAGAACGATTGGGCGATGCAGATCGTCAAGCAGGTCGGCAATTACGGCGAATCCCACGACCGCAATGTCGGCGCGGGCTCGCGGCTGGGGATCGCGCGCGGGCTGAACAATCTCTGGAGCAAGGGCGGTCTGCAATATTCGCCGCCGGTACGCTGACCATCCGCGTTGCCGCGCCCACGACGGAGAAAGCTGTGTCGAACCCCACCGTCATCCCGGTTCCGCGTATCGCACGCCTGCAGAACGTCCCGGCGCGCCGCACCCCCGCCCCCATGGAGGGAGCACCGCCGCCGGTGAGCCTGCATCTCAACGAGTCCTCGGAGCCGCCCGCTCCGAGTGTCGTGGCGGCGATGTGCGCCGCCGCCGGCCAGGTGAACCGCTACCCCGATCATGACGGCGCCTCGCTGATCGAAGCGCTGGCTTCGCGCCTTGCCGTACCGCCAGCACAGATCGTGCTGGGGGCCGGCTCGAACGAACTCCTCTTCGCCAGCGCCGAATTGGCCCTCGACGCGGACGACGAGGCGGTGGCGCCGCATCCTGGCTTTCCAGCCTATGCCAAGGGCGCCGCGATGCGCGGCGCAAAGCTCGTATCTGTTCCGAACCGGCGCGATGGCCTCGTCGACGTCGTGGGCACCCTGGGCGCCATCACCGACCGGACACGCCTCGTCTTCGTCGCCTCGCCGCATAACCCGACCGGCGGCATGCTCGACGAGGCCGATGTGGAGCAACTCGTCGCCGGCGTCCCGGATCATGCCCTGCTGCATTTCGACGAGGCCTATTTCGAGTTCGGCCATCATGCCGGCGGGCCCGACGTGCTCGCCATCCTGCGCCGCCGCAGCGGCCCCTGGATCTCGACGCGCACCTTCTCGAAGGCATTCGGTCTTGCCGGCATCCGCGTCGGATACGGCATCGTCGGCTCACCGGCGCTGGCTGATGCCTATCGCAAGATCCGCACCAATTTCAGCGTCAACGCCGTGGCGTTGGCGGGAGCCGAAGCGGCTTTGAAGGAGCCCGCCTATCTCACCGACCTGCTCAGCAGGACCGCGGACGGCCGCGACTGGCTGGCGGACCAGTTGAAGGATCTTGGCTTCGTGGCCTTGCCCAGCGCGGCGAATTTCCTGGCGGTCCTCACGCCCGCACCGGCCGCCGAATTCTTCTCGGCGCTGAAGGCGGCAAACATCCACATCATGATGTTCGATGTCCCCGGTACACAGGGAGCCCTGCGCATTTCGATCGGCGCAAGGGATGAGATGGCTGCCCTGGTCGCGGTGCTGAAGCGGGCCGTCGGCTGACCAAACGCAGGCGTTTCATTGTTCCTGGCGGCGCCCGGCAGGCGCCGCTTCGTGCTGCAGCGCTCCGGCGAGAGCCGACGCGAGGATGGCGCCTCCGCCAAAGGCCATTACGGCACCTTCTTCGGCCACCGCGATGCTGTCCTGGGACAAACACATGCTGCTCCGCCCCACGTCGCGGAGCGTCAACCGGGAGCTTGACTAGCCGCGGCCTCACGCCGTCGGCAGCGACAACAGACCCCGCGCCTCTGCGACCGACGCCACGTGGCGGTCATAGCTGCCTGCCATCTCGGCGATGCGCTTCACGAGGGCGGCATTGGACGGCGCGAGCGTGTCGCGATCGAGGCGGACATTGTCCTCCAGCCCGGTCCGGCAGTGACCGCCGAGTTCGAGTGACCAGCGGTTCAGCGTGATCTGGTCGCGCCCGATTCCGGCGCCCGTCCAGGTCGCGTCGGGCGCCAGCCGCTTCAATGTCGCGATGTAGAACTCGAACGCAGCGCGATCGACCGGCATCGCGTTCTTCACGCCCATCACGAACTGGACATGCAGGGGCCCCTTGATCGCGCCCGCGATACCCATCTCGGCAGCCTTGAAGATCATCGAGAGATCGAAGGCTTCGATCTCGGGCTTGACGCCGTGAGTCAGCATCTCCGCCGCCAGCCAGTCGACGAGATCCGGGCTGTTCTCATAGACCCGCGTCGGAAAATTGCATGAGCCTGTCGAAAGTGAGCACATGTCCGGCTTGAGCGGGATCATGCCCCCGCGTTCCCTGCCCGCCCCAGAGCGCCCTCCGGTGGAGAGCTGCACGATGATGCCCGGGCAATGTTTGCGCAGCCCCTCGAGCAGGCGGCCAAAGCGCTCAGGGTCGGAGGTCGGCGTGCCCTCGTCGGTGCGGACATGGCAATGCGCCAGCGTCGCCCCCGCCTCGAAGGCCTCCTGCGTCGACTCGACCTGCTCGGCAATCGTGATCGGAACGGCGGGATTGTCGCGCTTGGTCGGCAGCGAGCCGGTGATCGCGACAGTGATGATGCAGGGTGTGGTCATGGCAGCGCCTTCATGCATGGGTGGGCGCAGGCACGGTGATCGGACGGGACAGGCGCGCCTGCGCGGTCAGGCGGATGCCCGCATTGGCCGCACCATAGCCACCATAGCCATTGCGCTGGACGATCTCGAAGAACAACCCGCCATCGAGCGTCGCGGTATAGGCCTGCCAGAAATCGCCGCCGGCATCGCGGTCGTAGAGAATGTTGAGCGCCTTTAGCGCATCGATCTCCTCGGGAGGCAGATCGGACCGCGCTTCGAGGTCATCGTAATAGTTCTCCGGAATCGGCAGCATGGCGACGCCATTGGCCACCAACCGTTCGACGGTCGCCCGAATATCATTCGTGGCGAAGGCGATATGTTGCACGCCGGAGCCGAAGAAATCGGTGATGAAGCGGGCCGACAGCGTCCGGTGGCTTTGCGAGCCGTTGAGAATGAGTCTCAGGCCATGGCCGGCCTGACCATCCAGCCCGCTCTCGATGACCTGGCTCTGGACGACGCCCCCTGGATCGATCACCGCCTGGCTCGGCGTCTTCGTTGTCTTGAACAGCGACGAGTAGAACAGCAGCCAGGTCAGCATTTCCTCATACTGCATGCTCTGCGAGATGTGATCGACCCCCACCAATCCGGCGCTTGAGCCATTCGCGCCGGTGGGCTCGAAATCCACCTCCGACCAGCGTCCAAGGGCGGAAGACTGATCCAGGAAATAGAGCAGGCTGCCGCCAAGGCCGCGCACGGCCGGGATGTCGAGTTCGCCTGGCCCGACCGCGCCGGCATGAGGCACATCGAGCAGGGCCGTCGCGCGTTCTGTGGCCGCGCCCGCATCTGCAACCCTCAGCGCGATCGCGCAGACCGAGGTCCCATGCGTGATCTGGTAGCTATGGGCGAAACCGTCGATATCGCTGTTGAGCACGATGCGGATATCGCCCTGGCTCCAGAGATCGACATCCTTGGAGCGATGCGCGCCGACGCGGCTGAATCCGAGCGCGCTCAGAAGGCTCTGGAAGCCCGGCCGCTCGGCCTCGGCGATGGCGAACTCGATGAACTCGACCGCTTCGACAGGCTCAGGCGCCGGCATTGCGACCGCGCCGGGCACCGGCCGGCCGAGCTCCCGTGCCGTCTCGTCGAGCAGCCAGAGCAACGACCGATGGCCGTCGAGCGCCACCGAGCGGGCAGAGCCGGCCCGGAATCGGTCGTTGAAGATCTCGAGCGACAGGACGCCGTCATAGCCAGTCGACGCGAGCGCCCTCATGAAGGCAGCAAGATCGAGATCGCCCTGCCCCGGCAGGCAGCGCCAGTGGCGGCTCCAGGAGAGATGATCCATCTGCAGCTTGGGGGCATCCGCCATCTGCACCATGAAGATCCGGTCGCGCGGGATGGTGCCGATGCTGGCGGGATCGAGCCCGCGCGAGAGGATGTGGAAGCTGTCGAGGATGATGCCGACATTGTCGCGGCCGGCCCGGCGCACGATTTCCCAGGCATCGCGATAGTCGACGACATGACGCCCCCAGGCCAGCGCCTCATAGCCGACGCGCAACCCTCGTTTGGCGGCCCGCTCGCCAAGCTCGGCGAAATCGCCGGCGAGCCTGTCGATGCCGCTCAAGCCCTCGGGCGAGACACTCGAGCAGACGAAGAGCAGGTCGGTCCCAAGCTCCTGCAGGAGGTCGAATTTCCGTTCCGCCCGGTCGAATGTCCGCCCCCGCCGCGCATCGGGCATGCCTTCGAAATCGCGAAACGGCTGGCAGGTCACGATCGCGAGCCCGAGATCGCCGCAGATCCGGCGCACCTCTGTCGGCGAGCCCGGGAAGGCGATCAGGTCGTTCTCAAAGATCTCGACGGCACGAAAACCGGCAGCCGAAATGGCCTCGAGCTTCTCCTGAAGCGTACCGGAGACGCAGACGGTGGCGATGGAAGGGATCATGAGCGCGTCTCCTCGTAGCCGAGCTGTGCGACCGAGCGCAGGTCCTCCGATGTCGTGGTGGGGAATCCGAAGAACTCGAGATAGGCCGGGATCTGCTCGAACAACATGTCGACACCGATCTGGAATGCGCAGCCGCGGGCGCGAACAGCGGCCAGGAAGGGAGTGATCTCCTGCTTCATCACCACTTCCCCGACAAAGGCCGAAGGCGCGATGCGCGCGACATCCATCGGCAAGGGATCGCCTGCCTTCATGCCGAGCGGCGTCGCATTGACCAGGATCGCGAACCCGGCCGGATCGTTCGAGCCGACAGTGACGACCAGTTGCGGATAGTGCTTGCGAAGCCTGTCAGCGAGGCCGTTCGCCAGAGGCGCATGGGTATCGAACAGGCCGAGTGCCGCGACGCCTGCCTTGGCGAGCGAGGCGGCGATGGCCGAGCCGACGCCGCCGGCGCCGACGACGAGCGCACGCGCGCCCTTGAGCACACGGCCCTTGCCCAGCACACCGCGCACGAAGCCCTCGCCGTCGAACATGTCGCCGACCAGCCGGCCATCGACATCAAGCCGCACGGCATTGCAGGCTCCTGCAATCGCGGCCGTGGTTTGCACCTCGTCGACCAGCGCGGTCGTCGTCACCTTGTGCGGCATGGTGATAAGGGCGCCGTGAGCGTTGGAGAGCCTGAAGAAGAGCCTGAGGAAAGCCGGATAGTCATCCGCCTTGCAGCCCATCGGCACCACGACGGCGTCCATCCCTTCTCGCTCGAAATACGGGTTGTAGATCATCGGCGCCTTGAAGCTCTCGGTCGGATAGCCGAGATGGGCGATGAGTTTCGTCGTGCCGCGGATCATGACGAACTGGCCTTCCTAGGTGTTGATCTCGGCAGCGACGCTGACGGCTGCGCCCGACCGGGCGCTGGCCAGGATCGCATCCAGCGTCACCGCGATATCGATGGATTCCGCCAGGGTCGCGCCGGTCCAGTGCTCGGGTCCTTGCCGCACCAGCCGCTCGAACGACTCCGCTTCCGCGAGGAACCCATTGCCGGGCGCAACCTCGATGGTCTCGGGAGCGGTCTGGACGGTCGTACCACGCCGGATCGTGAGCACCGGCGGCCCCCCGAGTGGGGGATGGTTGAGATAGGTCGTCTCGATCGTTCCGGCATCTCCTGCGATCAGGGCGTGGCGGTGATAGGCCGTGGCAAAGCTGCACGAGATCTGCGCAAGCGCTCCGCTCGGAAATTCCAGCGTGGCCGCAACGCTGCGATCGACGCCGGTTTCGCTCCAGCGCGCCGTCGCGCTGACGCGCTCGGGCCGCGCGCCTGCGACGAGAAGCGCCAGGCTGACGGCATAGCTGCCCGCGTCGAGAAGGGCGCCACCGCCGACTTCGGGCTTCAGGCGGATATTCGCCGGGTCGGAGAAGGCGACGCCAAAACTCGATCGGATGAGCTGAACCTTGCCGATCGCGCCCGCGTTGAGCAATTCGCGCAGTTTCAGCGTCTGGGCTTGTGCGCGGTAGGGATAGGCCTCGACGAGATGGCGTCCGTGCTGGCGCGCAGCAGCGGCCATGGCGCGGACCTCGGTCGCATTCATCGCCAGCGGCTTCTCGCAGAGCACATGCTTGCCGGCTTGCATGGCCCGGATCGACCATTCCGCATGGAGCGAGTTCGGCAGCGGATTGTAGATCGCGTCGATCTCCGGATCGGCCAGCAAGGCTTCATAGGAGCCATGAAAATGCGGAATGCCGCATTCCATCGCAAAGCGTTCGGCCTTCCCGGCATCGCGGCTGGCGACGGCAGCGACCGTGACAGTCCTCGACGGCGCGACACCACTCGCAAAGCTGCGTGCGATATTCGCCGCACCGAGGACACCGAGACGCAGTGGCATCGATTGCAGATCGGCCATGCCGGCCTCCTCCTCAGTGATTGTGCAGGATCTCGCCGAGGAACTGCCGGGTGCGCTCGTGGCGCGGATTGGTGAAGAACGCAGCCGGCGGCGCTTCTTCGACGATCGCACCGCTCGCCATGAAGATCACGCGGTCGGCGACCTGGCGCGCAAACCCCATCTCGTGGGTGACGCAGATCATCGTCATGCCCTCCTCGGCGAGCCCGATCATGGTGTCGAGCACCTCCTTGACCATTTCCGGGTCGAGCGCCGAGGTCGGCTCGTCGAACAGCATGACCTTCGGCTGCATGCACAGGGCCCGCGCGATCGCGACGCGCTGCTGCTGTCCGCCGGAGAGCTGGGCCGGATATTTTTCCGCCTGTTCGGCGATCTTGACCCGGCCGAGCAGGCGTCTTGCCGTGGCTTCGGCCTGCGCCTTGCTGGCGCGAAGCGAACGCATCGGCGCCAGCATGCAGTTCTCCAGCACCGTCAGATGCGGAAACAGGTTGAAATGCTGAAACACCATTCCAACCTCGCGGCGAACGGCATCGATGATCCTGGAATCATCGCTGAGAACCGTCCCACCGACACGGATCTCGCCCTTCTGGTAGGGTTCGAGATGGTTGATGCAACGGATCAGGGTCGATTTTCCCGAACCTGACGGCCCGCACAGGACGATCTTCTCGCCCTGGCGGACCGACAGGTTGATGTCGGTCAAGGCCTTGAACTCGCCGTACCATTTCTCGACGCCCGCCATTTTGATCATGGCGTCAGTCCCTTGAATGGTTGCAGTCGCGGACTGGCTGTTCATGGCCTCTGCTCCGTTTTGTCCTGCCGCGCTCAGCTTGCGGAGAAGGAGATGCCTTCGAGGCTGTCGGGGAACTTGTGGACGGGAACCTTCATCCACTTGTCGTAGACTTTCTGGAGCTCGCCATTGGCCCTGATCTTGTCGATGAAGGCGTTGAGGGCGGCGTTGATCTCCTTCTCGCCCTGCCGGGTGCAGGCGCCGTTGTAGAGGTTCTGGAATTCGAGTTTGTTTTCGAATTCGCCCGGCCGGGCCTGCTCGATACGCTGGATGTAGAAGATGTTACCGCCGAGCGCCTGGACCTGGCCCGAGACCAGCGCCTGGATGCTGGGGGCATCACCGTCGTAGCGCCGGATCGTCGTGCTGGCCGGCGCGTTCTTGGTGACCTGGGTATCCTGGGCTGCGCCCTTGGCCACGCCAATGGTGAACTTCGCCATGTCCTCGTTGGTCTTGATCACCGCCGATTTCGGCCCGATCAGCACGATCGTGTTGGCGACATAGGGCTTGCTGAACTGCACCACCTTGGCCCGTTCGGGCAGCATCGCCATCGTCGCAAACAGCACATCGACGCGCCCCGTGGTCAGGGCCGGGATGCG
>NZ_JBFTKS010000019.1:0-135819 GCF_056396065.1 Allobosea sp. 05T433
CAGACGTCATAGGCCCGGCTCGCCTCATAGAGCGAATCCTTCCAGCACAGCCCGGCTTCGGCCGTGATCAGCCGGGCGAACTCGTCCTTGCGGTCGCGCAGCAGCTCGGCCGTCTTCTGCAGGATCTGCTGGCGCTCATAGCGGGTCAGCGTCGGCTTGAAGGCGCGCGCCTTGGCGAAGGCCTCGCGGACATGCTCGGGCCGGGCCGCCGGGACGAGGCCGACGACGGAATTGTCGTAGGGATTGCGGACCTCGACCATGTCGTCGGTCGAGACGAGCTTGCCGGCGATCCGCATCGTCTCGCGCCGCACGGGCGGATTCACATTCGCGTTCATCTCAGCTCACCAGGTTGAGGGCGACGTCGAAGACGTCGAAATTGCGGAGCGTGCGCCCCTCCGGCACGGAGATCGGCCGGTTGGCGATCATCGGCACGCGCTGCTCGGTGATGCCGCCATGCGAGCGCAGCGGTTCGGTCAGCCCCGAGAGGTCGTGCCGATCCGGCGAGGTGCCGATCACCTTCGAGCGCGTCGAGACCACGACCACGTCGCCGATCCGGTCCGCCGGCAGCTCGAAACGCTCGCAGGCCTCGGCCGAGGTGACCGCGAGCGCGATGCCGTCGATGCCGGAGATGCGGGCCGCAACCTCGGTCTGGTCGGCGCCCTCGGGCAGATAGACCGTGGCGAAGGAGCCGAGCGCGCCGTGATGGACGACGTAAGGATCGGTGATCGGCAGGATCACGCGCATCGTGCCCTTGCCATACCATTCGTCCATCAGTGTTTGCAGATAGACTACGTCCGGCTCGCCATTGGGCAGATGCTTGTCGTTCATGCCGTGGTCGGCGGTGATGACGAGCGTGCAGCCGAGCGCATCGAGCCTGCCGACATAGCTGTCGAACATGGCGTAGAACGCGTCCGCCATTTCAGAGCCCGGCGCCGCCTTGTGCTGCACATAGTCGGTCGTCGAGAGATACATCAGGTCCGGCTTGAAGCTCTCCAGCAGCTTGACGCCGGCGGCGAAGACGAACTCGGAGAGATCGGCCGAATAGACCGAGGGGACCGGCATGCCGACGAAGCCGAGCACCTGATCGATGCCGTTCTCCGCCGTGTTGGCCTTGTCGGCCTTTTCCGAGGAGAAGGCGATCGCCGTGCCGCTGGTGAAATCGAGCCCCTTGCCGAGCAGGGTCCGCAGCTTGTCCTTGGCCGTCACCATCGCGACCTTGAAGCCGGCCTTCTGGAACTCCGCCAGGATGGTCGGCGCCCGCAGGAAGCGGGCATCGTTCATCATCACCTCTTCCTTGGCCTCGCGGTCGTAGAAGAAGTTGCCGGCAATGCCATGGACCGCCGGCGGGCGGCCGGTGATGATCGAGAGATTGTTCGGGTTGGTGAAGCTCGGGATCACTGAATAGGCATGCGTGCTGGTGCCGGCCCGCATGATCCGGTCGAGATTGGGCGTCAGGCCCTTGGCGCTGGCGGCCTCGATATAGGCCGGCTCCGAGCCGTCCATGCAGATCACGACCGTCGCACGCTGCGGCCGGGCATAGGCCCGCCCGTTCGCGACGATATCCGACCCGACCTTTGAATGCATGTTCATCATCTGCTCCTTCACGCCGCCGACTTCAGGCCGACGCCCATCTCGGCAAGCACGTCCGAGACCGTGGCGACGAAGGCCTTCATGTCCTGCGCGCCCAGCGCGCCGATACAGCCGATGCGGAAGCTGTCGGCGACGGTCAGCTTGCCCGGATAGATCACGTAGCCGGCGTCCTTCAGCGTGTCGTAGAAGCGCTGGAAGACGAAGTTCTTGTCCTGCGGCATGTGGAAGGTGACGATGATCGGCGCCTGGTGGTGGGCCGGCAGCAGCGTCCGGAAGCCGAGTTCCTGCATGCCCTCGATCAGGATGCGCGCATTGTCGGCATAGCGCTCGCCACGCCCGGCGACGCCGCCTTCCGTCCAGAATTCCTGCAGCGCCGCATGGAACGCGACGATGACATGGATCGGCGGGGTGAAGCGGTACTGCCCGGTGCGCTCGAAGGCGGCGTGCTGATCGTGGAGATCGAGGACCAGCGTGGTGGCGTTGCCCTTGGTCTCCGCCAGGGCGCTGCGGCGGGCGATGACGAAGCCGAGGCCGGGCACCCCCTGGATGCACTTGTTCGAAGAGGCGGCGACAGCGTCGAAATAGACCTCGCGGCTGTCGAGCGCCAGCGCCCCGAAGGCGCTCATCGAGTCGATCAGCAGGCGCCTGCCATGGCGCTTGACCAGCGCAGCCACCGCCTCGATCGGGTTGCGGATGCCGCTCGTCGTTTCGCAATGGACCACGAAGACATGGCTGATCGCCGCATCGGCGACGAGCATGCGATCGACCTCGGCAAGATCGGGCGGCATGTCCTCGGCCGTCTCGTGGGTGACGACATCGCGGCCGGCGATCTCGAGGATGCGCTTGGCGCGCTGGCCATAGGCGCCGTTGATCAGGACCAGCGCCTTGCCGCCGCGCGGCACGAAGCTCGTCAGCATGGCCTCGACCGCGAAAGTGCCCGAGCCCTGCATCGGCACGGTGACGAAGCTGCCCTCGCCATGGATGACCTTCGGCAGCTCATCCATCACGGCCTTGTTGATGCCGACGAAGGTGGCGTCCCGGGAGCCCCAGTCATGAACCATGGCTTCCTTGATCGCCTTGCTGGTCGTCAGCGGTCCGGGCGTCAGGAGGAGGGGATCACCGGTCTCGGAAACGGCGGGGCGGCGGGCTTGGGCCATGTCGATCTCGCTTGTGTCGTTGCAGCCGATGGCGAAACGGTAGGGCGAGATTTGACATAGCTCCAATACATCCTATCCATGCGATCCATAGAAAGGATCTATGGCATGGCGATCAGCTATTCCGGCCTGTCGGCGTTCCACGCGGTGGCGGAGGCCGAGAGCTTCACCGGCGCGGCCAAGGCGCGCCATGTCAGCCAGCCGACACTCTCGGCGCAGGTCCGCTCGCTCGAGGACGCCTATGGCGTGCGCCTGTTCGATCGGGCCGGCCGAAAGACCAAGCTCACCCCGCTGGGCCAGAGCCTCTTCGCCATCACGGCCCGGCTGTTCTCGGCGCAGGACGAGGCGCAATCGCTGCTTGCCGGCAGCCGGACGCTGCAGCGTGGCCATCTGCGCATTGCCGCCGACAGCGCCACCCATGTCATGGCCGCGCTGGCACGGATGCGCGAAAGCTATCCCGGCCTGACATTCTCGCTGACGATCGGAAATTCCTCCGAAGTGGTCGACCAGATCATGGATTTCGCCGCCGATGTGGCGATCACCGCGCGGCAGAGCTCGGATCCGCGCCTCCATACGGTGAAGCTGCGCGCTGACCGGCTGGTCGCCTTCATCGCCAGCGAGCACCGCCTGGCGCAGCATGACAGCATCCCGATCGAGGCCTTCGCGGGCCAGGACATCGTCTTGAGAGAACGCGGCTCGATCACGCGCGAGACCTTCGAGGCTCGCCTGTCCGAGGCGGGAATCAAGCCGGCGAACCTGCTCGAGGTCCAGTCGCGCGAGGCGGTGCGGGAGGCCGTCGCCGCCGGCTTCGGCATCGGGGTGATCTTCGAGGCGGAGTTCCGGCCCGATCCCGCGCTGAAGCGGCTGGTCATCACCGGCGCCGATTTCGCGGTCGGCGAATATGCGGCCTGCCGGGCGGAGCGCCGGCGCATTCCGCTGGTGCGCGGCTTCTTCGATACGGTCCAGGGACTCGTCGAGGCCGAGGCGACGATCGCGCGCTGAACTTTAGGCGAGCCGCATCAGCGCGAGCGCCGCGACGATGAAGCCGCAGGCGACCAGGCGCGATGCCTGCAGCGGCTCCTTCAGCCAGACATAGGCAATCACTGCGGCAAACAGCACGGAGCTCTCGCGGACGGCCGCGACAAGCGGGATCGGTGCGACCGTCATCGCCCAGATCGCGATCCAGTAGGCGCCGAGCGACAGGATGCCTCCGGCCGTGCCCTGCAGCCAGAACGGCCGCATCGCCGTCAGCGCGTCCCGTCCACCGCGCAAGGCGATATAGGCGATCAGCGGCGTGCCATTGATCACGAACAGCGCCGCCGAATAGGCGTGCGGGTCACCCGCCGCCCGTGCGCCGAGCCCGTCGACCAGGGTGTAGCCGCTGATCATGACGGCGGTCAGCGCTGCAAAACCGAGCGCCCCGGGATCGAAGGCAGCGCCGCGCCGGCGCCCGAGGACCGAGACCAGCATGATGCCGGTGCCGAGCAGGCCGATGGCGGCGAGCTGCGGCACGGCGAGGCGCTCGCCGAAGACGGCCATGGCGATCGCGGCGGTCAGAAGCGGGGCTCCGCCACGTGCAATCGGATAGATCTGGCTCATATCGGCGCGCCGATAGGCTCCGGACAGGCCGATATAGTAACCGAGATGCAGGATCAGCGAGGCGAGGAGCCAGGGCCAGGCCTCAGGCTTCGGCCAGCCCGTCACCAGCAGCACGGGGAGGGCGATAAGCCCGGACGCGAGCGAGATCATCGCCATGGCGTGGAGTGGTTCGAGCTTCACCTTGACGAAGGCGTTCCAGCCCGCATGCATCGCCGCTGCTGCGAGCACGGTGAGGAAGATCCCGAGGCTCACCGGCGCACGCTGCCTGTCGCCAGGGCATGGGCCCAGTCGTCGCGCCCGTTCTGCCGGGCGCGTGCCGCGGCTGCGTCCCAGTCATAGGCGATGGCGTGATGTTCGACCGTGATCGTGTCCGCGATCGTCACCAGCGCGAAGCGGGCATGCGGGCTTCCGCTCTCGGAGACATGGGCAGGCGGCGTCTCGTCCTCATAGGCCGGGTTCCCGACACTGCCGGGATTGACGACGACCATCCCATTGGACAACCGCAGGACCCGCGGCAGGTGGCTGTGCCCGCAGAGCAGGAGCGGCGCTTTCGCGGCGGCCAGCCGTGCCTCGACGGCGGCGGCCGTGTCGGGAAGGAGGCGGCCAGCCGCGACGGCTTCCATCAGATAGGCTTCATCGTCGCCGGGTGAGGCATGGACGCATTGCGCGCCGGCGGCGAACTGTTCTGCCGGCAGCGTGGACAACCAAGCGCGATCGGCGGCGTCGAGCCTGTCCCAGGCGAAGCGGTCGGAGCGACCGAGCCCTTCGGGCGAGGCTGCTCCCAGGGCGCGGTCATGATTGCCGCGGACGTGAAGCATCTCGGCCGCCCTGAGCCGCGCGACCGTCTCTGCCGGCCATAACGGGCCCGAGGCGCAATCGCCGAGATTGACGATCAGATCGGGCGAGGCGTGGCGAAGACGGTCCAGCACCGCTTCGAGAGCCAGCAGATTGCCGTGTATGTCCGCGATGACGCCGATGCGCATGGCTCACTCCGTGGCCGTCGAACCCCGGAGGCATCAAGGGTCGCGCCGCGCGCTTTACAGCATGCGGGACGCTTTGCCAGCGAAATGTTTTTGCGCGGATGCGGGTTAGAGACTCTGTTCAGGACGGTGGCCGTGTCGGCTCGGGGCGCGCGCGGGCGCTAGCCCTCCAGCGCCTCGATCATCTCGACCCGCATCGCATGCCGGCCGCCTTCGAACTGGGCGGAGAGGAACGCATCCACGATATCGAGCGCGAGCCCTTCGCCCACCACGCGCACGCCGATCGACAGCATGTTGGCATCGTTGTGCTGGCGGATCATGCGGGCTGAGAACGTGTCGGCGCAGACGCCGCAACGGATGCCCTTGACCTTGTTCGCCGCCATCATGATGCCCTGGCCGGTGCCGCACAGGATGATGCCGAACCGGCAATCGCCGGAGGCGACGAGCCGCGCCGCCGCTTCGCCCTGCCTGGGATAGGGTGTGCTCTCCGGCGTCGTCGGTCCGATATCGACCGCGACCCAGCCATGCGTCGCGATATGAGCGGCGATGGCCTGCCGGAGCGGAATGGCGGCGTGGTCGCTGGAGAGGACGATGCGGTTGCTGGCTGTCATGGAGACGGTATAGGCGGCCTCCAGCGAACGCTTCAAGGCTCTCATGGCCAAGCAGGGTGCGACGCGCATCTTCTCCTTGCACTGATTGATCGCAGCCGGACGCTGACGACCCGCTGCGGTGCCTGGGCCGAGGCGACGGCGGGACGATTGACGGTAATCGAGTTCGCTATCGCAAAGCGGGCTGCTGGCTTCCGTTCTCGGAGACATGGCGGCGAGGGGAACAACCGGTTCCGCCCTTCGTTGATTGGACAATGCAGTCTTTGGAAGCGTCGATGCTTCCCTTCAAAGCGACTGTTTGGCGACGCACGCGCAAGGAGACGGCTTGGCGCCTGCCGCAATCCAGCCGCGATTGGTTCACCCGCCATTCAACCGGGCGGCGCGAACCTGTCCTCAGCTTCGGGAGGAGGAGAGCCCGATAAAAGGAGATTCGATCATGATGTCCCTCAGGAAAACCGCCATCGTTGCGCTGGCTTCCGCGAGCGTGGTCACGGCGGGCTCGGCCGTGCCGGCCTTCGCTGGGCAAGCGCGTCCGGTCGTGGATGCCTCGCGGCTCGACAAGGCAGCGGCGGAATATTCGCAATATCGTTACCGCGGCTATCGCGGTGGCTATCGTGGCTACCGCGGCGGCTGGTATGGCGGCGGCCGTGGCGCAGCCGTGGCCGGCGCCGTTGGCCTCGGAATTCTGGGTGCCGCAGCGATCGCCGCGAACCGCCGCGCCTATGCTGACCCCTACTATTACGACAATGGTTACTATGCCGCGCCGGTCTATGGCGGGCCGGTCTATGCCGCGCCGGTCTACGGCAGGCGCTATTATGCCCCGGCGTACGACTACCGCGACTATCGCTGAGCGCTCGTTTGCCTCTCCCGCGCGCTCGTCCGGGCGCGCGGGGCGTCCCACCCAAATTTCGTTACGACAGCCGCGCTTCTCTGCCGCACATGGGGCGGGACATGACGCCACGTAGATGACTGCCTGCCGAGCCCGCAGCTGAGGGGCCGGCCTCGGCGTAGGCCAGCGTTTCGACATGGCCACGGGAAGAGCAATCAAGAACCAGAACCTTGGGCACGATGAACTGCTTGCGCGGTTGCCGGGGCTTTTCGTCCTCTTTCAGTAGCTTATCTCTGGGCCAAGGGGGACGATGCCGGTCGGATTGATCGTGCGATGGCTCTCGTAATAGTGGCCTTTGATGTGCTGCATATTCACCGTCCCGGCAACGCCGGGCAGGTGGTAGATGTCACGGGTGTAACGCCAGAGGTTCGGGTAATCGACAATGCGGCGCAGGTTGCACTTGAAGTGTCCGACATAGACCGGATCGAACCGAATGAGCGTGGTGAACAGGCGGATATCTGCCTCGGTCAGGTCGTCTCCGAGCAGATAGCGCCGTGCCTTCAGCCGCTCCTCTAGCCAGTTCAGTGTTTCGAACAAGGGCCCGATCGCTTCTTCATAGGCCTCCTGGGTTGTCGCGAACCCGGCGCGATAGACACCATTGTTGACGGTGTCATAGACCCGCGCATTGATCGCATCGATCTCCTCGTGCAGCGGCGCGGGATAGTAGGCCCCGGGCAATGCGCCGAGATGGTCGAACGCCGTTCCCAACATCCGAATGATCTCGGAAGACTCGTTGTTGACGATGGTGCCGGTCCGCTTGTCCCACAGGACAGGAACCGTGACCCGGCCGGTATAGTGGGGATCGGCAGCGGTGTAGACCTGATGCAGATACTGCGCGTGATTAACCGCGTCGGGAACGACCCGGGGGCCTGCCTGGAAGGTCCAGCCGCGTTCGAGCATCAGCCAGTGCACGACCGAGATCGGAACAAGCTCTTCCAATCCCTTCAGGGTGCGCATGATCAGGGTCCGGTGTGCCCAAGGACACGCCAGGCTTACGTAGAGGTGATAGCGATCAGGCTCCGCGGCAAAACCACCAGCGCCGCTTGGGCCAGCCGAGCCATCAGGCGTCACCCAGTTGCGAAATGCGCTGTCCTTCCGGATAAAGCGGCCGCCGGTTGACGATGTGTCGTACCATTGGTCATGCCAGGCACCATCTATCAGCAAACCCATCTCGGAATTCCTTCAAGATTGGCGTGGCAGCAATGCCTGCGGGTTCACCCTTCATTGAAAGGTTCGCCGTTTCGCGCCGCCCATGGAAGTGAGGTGGAGACTATCCATAATCGGCTGGGTGGCTGTTTTATCTTGGGCGCCTTCCACAGCGAATGGATCCTGCGTCCGGCCCTGACGAGGGCGGTGAATTTCGGTCGATGGCAGCCAAGCCATTCTGGCTATGGCAACAAACCCCCTGGGCAAGGAGAGGTGATCGGAGTTCATTCGCACACAGTAGACGCCCGCGAGAAACATCTCTAGCATGGGAGGCAACGCAGTAATTATTCTACAATTTAATTGTAACTCGTAATATCTAATTTTGATTATAGATTTGATTTATAATTTATCTTGTMATTTACTTGTCGTTTTCCTGTCATTTAATTGGATTCTAAAAATTACCTTGAAGTAAGTGCCGCGATTGTCTCGTGTTGTCATTCTCTGACTCTAGAACAGAATTGCTCCAATTCTCCAAAGAGTGCCTGCCATGCGTATCCTCGAAATCGCCGACGGACAGCCATCGGCCTCCCGCGATCAACCGCATGTTGCCCCCGATGCAGGAACAGCGCCGCCACCAGGCATGATCTCCATCCCCGGCGGCACCTTCCGCATGGGCTCGGACCGGCACTACCCCGAGGAGGCTCCGGCGCATCGCGTCACCGTCGACGGCTTCTGGATGGACCGGACCCCGGTGACCAACCGGCAGTTCAAGGAATTCGTCAGGGCAACGGGACATGTCACCTTTGCCGAGGTCGTGCCCAATCCGAAGGATTATCCCGGCACGCAGCCGCATATGCTCTATGCCGGCTCGCTGGTCTTTGCGCCGCCGACGAGGCCGGTCGACCTGCGCGACTGGAGCCAATGGTGGAGCCTGACCAAGGGCGCGAACTGGCGTCGCCCCTATGGTCCCGGCAGCAACATCAACGCCCTCGACAACCATCCGGTCGTCCATGTCACCTTCGCCGATGCGCTCGCCTATGCGCGCTGGGCCGGAAAGGCCCTGCCGAGCGAGGCGGAATGGGAGTTCGCAGCGCGGGGCGGGCTCGACGGCGCCGAATATGCCTGGGGGGAGGAGCTCACGCCCGGCAACCGACATCTGGCGAACACCTGGCAGGGCAACTTCCCGCACGAGAACAGCAACCAGGACGGTTTCGAGCGCACCTCGCCGGTCACCGCCTTTCCGCCGAACGGCTATGGCCTCCACGACATGATCGGCAATGTCTGGGAATGGACTGAAGACTGGTACTCCGCCCGCCATGAGGCCGACGCGGCGAAGGCCTGCTGCATCCCGGTGAACCCGCGCGGCGGGCGGGAGGGCGCAAGCTATGATCCGGCGATGCCGGAGATCAGGATTCCACGCAAGGTGATCAAGGGCGGCTCGCACCTATGCGCCCCCAACTATTGCCGCCGCTATCGCCCGGCCGCGCGCCATGCCGAGCCGGTCGATACCTCGACCAGTCATGTCGGATTTCGATGCGTCTGGAGACCACCGTCCGATCCAAAGCAGCCTGAGGAGTGAGGTCATGCCTGATTGCCTGCAGCTTGATGAAAGAGACAGTTCCACGGCCAGGGCGCTGGAGCGGTTCGGAGCCTGGCGCGAGCGCTTTGGCGCGGCGTTGTTCGGAGCGACTGCACTGACATCGCTCGCCTTCAGCGGGATGGCGGCGGCGCAGACGCAACCCGCCCCGACACCGGCACCGGCGGCGCAGCAGCGACCTAACATCATCATGATCGTGTCGGATGACACCGGCTACGGCGATCTTGGCCCCTATGGCGGCGGCATCGGCCGCGGCATGCCGACCCCTAATATCGACAAGCTGGCGGCGGAGGGAATGACGTTCTTCTCCTTCTATGCGCAGCCGAGCTGCACGCCCGGCCGCGCCGCCATGCAGACGGGCCGCATCCCGAACCGGAGCGGCATGACGACCGTGGCCTTCCAGGGCCAGGGCGGCGGCTTGCCCGCTGCCGAATGGACGCTGGCCTCGGTGCTCAAGACCGGTGGCTACAAGACCTTCTTCACCGGCAAATGGCACCTGGGAGAGGCCGATTACGCATTGCCCAATGCCCAGGGCTACGACGAGATGAAATATTGCGGCCTCTATCATCTCAACGCCTACACCTACGCAGACCCGACCTGGTTCCCGGATATGTCACCCGAGCTTCGGGCGATGTTCCAGCGGGTAACGAAGGGAGCCCTGTCGGGCAATGCCGGGCAGCCGGCGCGCGAGGAGTTCAAGATCAACGGCCAATATGTCGACACGCCGGTGATCAATGGCGCCGAAGGCGTGGTCGGCATCCCGTTCTTCGACGGCTATGTCGAGAAGGCGGCGCTCGACTATCTCGACCGCAACGCGAATTCGCCCGAGCCGATCTTCATGAGCATCAACTTCATGAAGGTGCACCAGCCCAACATGCCGCATCCCGACTACATCCATAAGTCGATGTCGAAGAGTAAATATGCGGACTCCGTCGTCGAGCTCGACGCGCGGATCGGGCGGATCATGGACAAGGTGCGCAGTTCCGGCCGTGCCAACAACACGCTGGTCTTCTACACCACCGACAACGGCGCCTGGCAGGACGTCTATCCCGATGCCGGCTATACCCCGTTCCGCGGCACCAAGGGCACGGTTCGCGAAGGCGGCAACCGCGTTCCCGCCATCGCCTGGATGCCGGGCAAGATCGCACCCAACTCCAAGAACCACGAAGTGACCGGCGGTCTCGATTTGATGGCGACGTTCGCTTCGGTCGGCGGGGTGCGGTTGCCGACCCAGGATCGTGCCAACCAGCCGATCATCTTCGACAGCTACGACCTGTCGCCGGTGCTGTTCGGGACCGGCCCTTCGCCCCGCAACGAGTGGTTCTACTTCACCGAGAACGAGCTCTCTCCGGGTGCGGCACGCATCGGCAACTACAAGGCCGTCTTCAACCTGCGCGGCGACAACGGCGCCCCGACCGGCGGTCTGGCGGTGGACAGCAATCTCGGTTGGAAGGGCGCCGAGAAATATGTCGCCACCGTCCCGCAGGTCTTCGACCTCTGGCAGGATCCCCAGGAGCGCTACGACATCTTCATGAACAACTACACCGAGCGCACCTGGACGATGGTGACGATCTCCGAGGCCATCAACAAGCTGATGAAGACCTATGTGCAGTATCCGCCGCGCAAGCTGCAGAGCGAGAGCTATACCGGGCCGATGACGCTGTCCGACTATCAGAAATTCCAGAGCGTCCGCGACATCCTGTCGAAGGAGGGTATCAGCATCGCGCTGCCGTCGGGCAACTGAACACGGCCCCAGGTCGGCTGGCCGGGCCAGACGAGGCCCGGCCGAAATCGTCGCAGCAATGCTCGATTCAGGGCTCGATTGAGCCGACCCTTTTGAATCCGCATGCCCCTCGATGACGATCGTGCCAGCGGGGACAGATACGACGAGACGAACGATCCGAGGCGTCCAATGGCTGAGAGTGTTCATCCCCTTGACGGGTCGCAACTGGCCCGGATCGAGCCCGGCGACCGCCTCGTGGTGCTAGCCCGGACGATACAAGCGGATCCCGGAGCGGAAGCCGAGCTCGAGGACCGCGTCGTCGACTGGGCGCGTTTTGCGAAAACGTGCCTCGGGCAGGCGCTGTATCGGCACCGCTCCGTGTTTCGGAACGCTTCGGAAGCGGCTGTCTGGAGCCATCTCGAACTGAGCTACTTCCAAGATATCGTTCCTGCCGACGCCATTCGCGAACTCGTGGTCAAGCAGCAACCGCCGCAGATCCAGGTGCTGCGCGCGGAGATTCTCCTGACCACCCCCGCGGCCTTCGTCCTGCCGCGAAACTGGCAGGGCTCAGCCGATCGGCCCGAGCGGCAGGCGTCGCTGGAATATATCGAGGTGCAGGCTCCCTCTCTCGGCGAATACCGAGAGATCATGCGGAACTATATCGGGCCGGCTGCTGCGAAGCTCGTCCAGGCGAACAGGATTGGGACGTTCCGGACCATGGAGACGGCGGCCGTGCTCTACCGTGATCCGGCGCTGCGGATCGACTGGAACCAGATTCATCTCTGCGAAGTGGAGGCCGAGGGCTTCAACGGGTTCGGCCAGGAATTCGATGCCGCGCTCCGCGAGGTTTCGCCGGATGGCGGCTTTGCGGCCGTCTTCGCCGGCCTCGACCGCATGCGCACGATCCCCCGCTGGACCTTCAACGATCCCGTGGTCGAGGCTGACGCTGCGCTCGGACGGGTAGGCACGGCGGAACCATGAGCGGAGTCCGGCCCGGGACGTGCGCGTGCCGGCGCCGCCTCATCCCGCAAACCGCCGGCAAAGGGGGCGCCGTGGACGGTTGACCGTCACCGGCGGACGGAAACGAGGCCGGCGCGGCGGGGAAAAGGCAGGTCATCGACCGCGTCGCACCCGGAACACCTGACGAGGGCGCGTTTCGGGACGGGCTCTCAGACGTTGTCCAAACGCGCCTTGGCACCAAGGTAACCCCCATGGTGCCGGAGGCCATAGTCCTTTCGCGTAAAGCCACGCCGCTCCATGACGATCAACGCAAGGGCATCGGCGATTGCCGACATGACGGCAATGCTCGCGGTCGGGGTCAGTCCCAAGGAACAGGGTTCCGCGATCTGTCCCATGTCGATGATGATATCGCTCACAAGACGAAGATCGGACTGGGGATGCGAGGTAACGGCGATGACCTTGTGGGGCCCCAGATGCCGGGAAAGTTCCACCATCTCGACCACTTCGCGCGTTTTGCCTGACGTGGAGAATGCGAACAGGCAATCCCCTGGGCCGACGACGCCCAGGTCGCCGTGCGCGGCCTCGCCTGGGTGCACAAAGACCGCTGGCGTCCCRGTCGAACAGAGGACGGCTGCAAAACGATTGGCAGAAAAACCGGCTTTCCCCATGCCGGTGACGATCACCTTGCCGCGACAGGCTTCTATGGCCTCAATCGCAGCATCGAAAGCCGAATTAACCTCTACGGCCGCGATGGCCGCYGCTTCAGCACGCAATATCTGCTGCGCTCGCTCTTGGACATTGGTCATTTCCACGTCCTGATACCTCCAAAGGTACTTCATGCCCCGTCGCCGAAAGGTCCGCAACGGGGCGATACGGACCGCGCCGAGAATGGGCTCTGTCGGATGAAAGGGGCGCCGGCTCTGACCTCATCAGTCATGATCCAGGAAGAAACGCGAGGTCCTGGGGTCCGAGCGACGCAGATCCCAAAGCTTCTTGGCTCTTTGCCTTTGAAGTCGGAACCCAAATCACATTGGAAGGCCAGATAGAGCCGGGGAAAACCATAGCAATACTTCGCCTGGAAGCGCCCACGAGAAAACTGCGCAGGCAAGCAATCAGGGCGGCGCAGGTGCTCCACGTCCGCGGCAACCACGACCTGTAAATGGTCGACCGTTCACGCGGTCGTCCGGAACTTCAACAAGCGTTGGCCGTGGTAGTCCAACTCACCGTCGGCAATGAAACCAAGTCGGGCAAGGCCCTTCACCCGCGACCTGCTCGGCGGCAGCAGGATGCTGACATTGCCGATGCCAAGGTCGGCCCGACGCTCCATGAAGCCGTGAAACAGCTCGGCGCCATGCCCCCAGAACGCGGGTAGGAGAACGAGGGCGAGGTCAGCGCCATCTGCCTCTTTCTGAAAGCCACCCCAGCCCGCAAAGCGACCATCAATGAGGATGGACCATGGACCGTAGCCGTTGTGTTGCCACTGGGCGTCCTTGCCCTTGGCCCAGTCGAGGGCAGATGCTTCAGTCCACTTGCCATCGGCGAGCGGCATGTGACGCGTGACGTCAGGATGGTTCAGCAGAACCAGCCAGTCGGAGGTGGGGATGTCGGCAAAACAGTGGAGGGTGAAGGCCATAGCCTCCTCCCTATCACGATGGCCGGTCGAGGCGAGCACTGACTAGCCTGTCGAGACGGCCGTCGGGAATCCTGCAACGGCTCGAGACCGGGTCTTGAGCAGTTTGATCCGGAGCGACCGCTTCCGGGCGATGACTCGGAGTAACCTCTTGGCGCCTTGACGGGGAAGAGCCGGGCAATGGTGACCTTGAGGCTGCCCTTGTTGCCGTGGTAGGGGGGCTCGTCATGATGTTCGCCTCCACGTTCTTTCCCCTGATCTGAACGGCCTCAAGCCGTCCGGCGCCTTCGCGCCGATCAGATCAGATCAAAACGGCTTCGCTGATACGGCAGCCGAGCGGAGAAACGTGCAATGCCCAATAATGCGCAGATTGGCCTGACATCCCGTCAGGTCCAGAGCTTCATCGACGACGGATTCGTCAAAATCGAGAACGCCTTCAGTGCCGATTTTGCAAGGCAATGCCGGGATGAATTGTGGGCAGATATCGGCTTATCGCCCAGCAAGCCGGAAGGCTGGACGCGACCGGTCATCCGGGTGAGCTCGAAATCCTCGCCTGCTTTCATCCAGGCGGCCAATACGCCGCCCCTGCACAAGGCCTTCGATCAACTCGTCGGCGTAGAGCGTTGGATCGCCCCCAGGGGGCTTGGGACCTTTCCGATTCGGTTCCCCTCGGCGCAAGCGCCAGGGGACGACGGCTGGCATGTGGATGTGAGCTTTGGCCTGGACAATCCGGATTTCATGGAATGGCGAGCCAATGTAAGGAGCAGCGGACGAGCCCTGCTCATGCTCTTCCTGCTATCGGATGTCGGGCCCGACGATGCTCCTACGAGAATTCGCCGGGGCTCGCATGCCGTGATTGCGCGGGAGCTTCTGCCCTACGGCGAGGCGGGAACCACACTCCGGCAGCTCTCCGCGAACGGCTACGCCTCGACTGCAGATTGTGCGGTCGAAGTCGCAACCGGAGCGGCGGGCACGGTCTATTTATGCCACCCGTTCCTGGTTCATGCAGCGCAACCCCATTGCGGCCAGCATCCGCGATTCATGGCGCAGCCGCCGCTGTTGCCACGGGGCGAGTTTGATCCGTCCTTGTCTCCCTCGCCAGTTCAGATCGCCATCCGTCAAGCCTGCGGGTTGACCTTCTGATCCTGGCGTCCGGGGCCATGCTGCGGCTCCGGACGCCAACTTGCCTTGGCAGCCTCCGGTGTTTCCCAAAGCGGACGTCCGTAGCGTCCGGCAAGCGTCGGGAGCTGATGTCACCCCATCCGATCTCGGATGTCAGCGTCCGGGCAAGATTCCAATATCCAATTGTGGTCGCCTGATCAGATCATCGGACCGGATATCGTATCCAGATCCGATGATCTAACCCTTTGTCTTTGCACCGGCTTTCCCGGAACCGCAATCCACTTTTCGGGCCGCTGCTCTAGCAGGCGCTCGGAATGTCGCTGCGGGGCGGAGGTTTCTGAGCGCCAGGCCATCCGGCCGTTTTGCCGGAGGCCGGGAGCGGGCCGACGCGTTGTCGTCGGCCCGCAGACAATCGCTTCTACTGCTTGGGCATAACGAACTCGACGCGTCGGTTCAGGGCACGCCCTTCGGGATTATCCGCTCCGGTCTTAAGCGTATTGGGTTCGATCGGACGCTTATCGCCGAGCGCTTTGACCGAAAGCCGCGCTTTATCTGCTCCGTGTCTCACAAGCCATTGCGCGACGACCTGGGCCCGCCGAAGGGACAGTTCCTGATTATACCGAGCAGACCCTTTTGAATCCGTATGCCCCTCGATGACGATCGTGCCAGCGGGGACAGATGCGACGAGACGCGCGATATCGGTGAGTGTCGGTTCGGCAGCCGACCTGATGTCGGCCCTGTCGAAATCGAACAGGATATCGCCCGTCATCGACAGCCTGACGGTCGTCGCATCGTGTCGCACGGAAAGACCACCGTGCCGGGCGGCAAGTCCGCCGGCTTTCGCCGACAGATCAGATACCGCGCTGTTCAAGTCGGAGGGGAGTCCCTTCAGATCCAGAGCCGTGGCCTTAAGATCCAGAACCGTGGCTTTGAGATCGCGTATTTCGCGATGGTAAGGTGGCTCTTGCGCAAACGAGCTACTTGCCACTCCCAGAAACACGACGATCGCGAGGGAAGACTTGGTCGCACCCGCCATGGCTATCGGTCGGTGATTTTGATCGCGTCGAGCGTCTCGACCCCCGGGATCGTCAACGACACGTCCGTGACATCCTTCGGTGGAGCAGGGAACCTGCCATGCCATGAGCCCGCGATCGGAGAATCCTTGTTGGCCTTGATGACCAGGTTAGGATTTGTCAGCGGCTTGTCGTTGCTATCTGTCAGCAGCAGGTATTTCTTCTTGCCGGCAAGAACATAGAAGCTGTTTTCATAAGCATCCTTGCTGATCGAATCATAGAGTCGTTCCAGCTTGTTCGTGGCGATTGGCTTGAAGCGAAGCTTGATCGTAAGGACATCGCCGGCGCGGGTAGCTTCGACGACTTGGGCTTCGGCGGCCCCGCCATCAGTCAAGCCAGTAGCCAAGGGCGAGACAGAATTGGCCTCGGCCTGAGTTTGGGCAAACGCAGTTTGAACGAAACCAGCCGTTGCCAGGAAGGCACTAAAGGCACAGGCGGTCATGGTAATTCTTGTCACTTTTACCATGTCAATCCTCTTTACTTTCAAAATTGCAGGCAGGGCGTACGAATCACAATACGAAATTCCATAGCCGGCTTGCGTGGAGGCAATGTGGCTGCCTCCTGACGCATCGGCTGGAAAGGTGGATTGCGGGTTTCGGGAAAGCCGATGCAGGCACACGGGGATTGGATCATCGCACCGGATACGATTTCCGGTCCGATGATCCAGGATTTCCACGACGCCGCCGGCGATATCTGGGCGGTCAGGACGAGGCCCGCCTTGGGATTCAGGCAGTCTGAACGCCGAGATGCGCGAACGCCAAGACGACCCATCGTTGGATCTCGCCGCCCAGCGCGAACCCGAGGACGGCATGCCCTGAGCCGGGGAGGGCGATTGGCAAGGCCGCCAGCAGGGACGCTCGACCCCGTGGCGGCATTCGAAGTACCAGACCATGACGCCCGGAGCTGGCGCTAGGCGGCCCACCGAAGCAGCCGGCCGAGCCCAATGCCTGGCTTGGGTGGGACGCTGCCGTTAAGGGGCAGAGCCGACGGTGCCGCGATGATCGAAGACGCGACATCCTCCACGCGCAAGGCGAGTTCGTCTCTTGCGCCATTCTGTCCGCGCAATCGCAACCGGTCGAGCAGCACGATCAAATGCAGCGGCAACGACCGGGCGACAGGACCGTTCACGCGGCAGGGAAGCCCGCCGTGGCCAGGATCGTGGCAAGGCTCGCCGTCATGCCCGATATGCTCGCTGTCTTTTCGACATCGATCCACTCGCCGAGGGAATGGGCCCTGCCGCCGGTGCCGCCCGAGCCGATCTTGATCGCCGGGATGCCGAGGCTCATCGGAATATTCGCGTCGGTGGAGGAGGCTTCGTGCCTGGGCACAAAGCCATGGGCCCGAAGCGCTGCGGTCGCGTATTGCACGATATCGGCGTCCACCGGCGTGTTGCCCGCCGGGCGGTCGCCCAATGCTTTGATTTCGACCGTGATCGCGCCCTCGCTGGTCGAGCGGGTCGCGTTCTCCTGGTTTACCGCCGCAGCCACGATTTCGCGGCAGCGCGCGTCCAGCCTGGCAAGTTCGTCCGCCGATTCCGAGCGCAGGTCGATATCGACCCAGGCCTCCTCGGGGATGGCGTTGACGGATGAGCCGCCGCCGACGATGGAGGCACAGAATGTCGTGCGGGGTGTCGCCGGCACCTGGATGCGGCCAAGCTCCACGATCGCCTGGGCCATGGCATACATCGGGTTGACGATGCCGAAGGCCTGGAAGCTGTGCCCGCCCGGCCCCTTGAACCTGACGGAATAGCGCTTCGAGCCGACGCCGCCGACGACGACCTTCTCCACCTGCGGACTGTCGACGGTGATGAAGGCTGCGATCTTGTCGCGATACCGGCCCTTGCTGAAGAGATGGCGGACGCCGCGCAGGTCGCCGAGCCCTTCCTCGCCGACATCGCCCACGAACAGGATATCATTGCGGGTCCGGACGCCGGCGGCGTCCATCGCGCGCACGAAGGCCAGGAGCACGGCAAGGCTGCGGGTGTCGTCGCCCACGCCCGGCGCATAGAGCTTCGTGCCCTCGCGGCGCACGGTGACATCGGTTCCCTCAGGGAAAACCGTATCGAGATGCGCGGCGACCACGATCAATCCGCCGTTGCCGGTGCCGCGCCGGAGGCCCATCACATTGCCGATCTCGTCCTGCTCGACATCCTCCAGGCCATGCGCCTGCAGCATCTCCAGATAGGCGGCGGCGCGCTTCTCCTCCTTGAAGGGGGGCGCGGGAATCTCGGTCAGCGTGATGATGTCGGCAATGGTGCGGTCATGCTCGGCCTCGAGCACCCTGACCGCCTCCTTGAAGGCCGGATGGTGGGTGATCGCGGCAATTTCAGAGGCGTGATCGCGCTGCACTGGCATTTCCTCATCATGCGGTCTTCATGACCTTCAGAACTGCGCAACGTCTGCCTTCAGCCTCGGTGCGGCGCAAGCGTTCTCCCCCGGGCGGCACGCGTGGCGCCATTGCGCCGGGCTCAAGGCGCGCACGGGCTTTTGACGGTCAGGCCGGCCGGGAAGGGCGCACGACCAACTCAGCCATCAAGCAGGCGCGCGAAAGAGCGGGCCTGCGGCAGCGCGATGGCATTGGCCTTGTCAGCCGGAGATTCGATGCCAAGACTGATCTGAATTGCTCTGACGGAGCTGTCCCATGTCACTCGTCTACAGGCCGGCCCGCGCGCAGGATTTGGCGACGGCTGATGCCCTCGTCGTTGCCAGCATCAATGATCTGACCACGCGCCATGGTTTCGGTCCGATGGCGACGTCGAGCGCTCCCAATTTTCAGCTGTTTTCACTCAAGGACGATCCCGACGGCCTATGGGTCGCGGAGGATGACGGTGAGCTTCTCGGTTTCGCCTGGAGTTGGGTATGCGGGAATGTCTGGTTTCTTGCCCAGCTATTCGTCGATCCGGGCCAGCAGGGACGTGGCATCGGCAATGAATTGATGAAGTTGAGCCTGGAGCATGCCCGGAAATCAACTGCTGCTCACAAGGTTCTGATCACCTTTACCTTCAACAGGGTCTCGCAGGGGCTCTACATCCGGCATGGCCTCTTTCCAAAGATGCCGATCTATTTTCTCAGTGCGGCGCGGGAGCGGGTGATTGAGGGACTGCCGGAGCCTGCGTTGCAGAGCATCCCGATCGACGGCAGCGCCGCGACCCTGGAGAGACTGGCCGAGATCGATTCCCGCGCGATCGGCGTCTCGCGAGAGAAGCATCACCGCTACCTGCTCGATGACCCGGCGACCACGGGGGTCTTGCTCTGCGCCGGCAACGATTGTCTCGGCTACAGCTATGTCACGTCCAGCGGGCATATCGGACCTCTCGCCGTCAGGGAGGTTGGCGACCTCGGGGATGTCTTTGCGGCGGCATTGAAGATAGCGGCCGACAGGCCCAGCGAGACAATATCGGCGTTACTGCCCGGCACATGCGAAAGCGCGTTGAGCCTTGCCGTCAGTCAGGGCATGCGCATCACCTTTCCCATGCTGCTGATGGCGTCGCAGGGCTATGGAACCTGGACGCGATACCTGCCGCGCAATCCGGGCTTCATGTGATCATGAGCACCTGCTTCTGATGAAGGCGTTGGAACGGGCTGACTCAGCGGCCTTGGGGGCGTGGCACAATGCGCGTCCCGGTGCCTATGAACTATATCGATCCGTCAAGCTGACGGCTGGACCGTTCGAAGACCGTGCCCCCCGTCTGCGCGTCAACGCCTTCCAGGCTGACCTCATAGCCCCATAGCTCATGGACATGCCGCAGCGTCGCATCGCAGCCGGCGCTTTCCAGCAGGATGCCGTCATTGACCTTGTGCTGCAGGCGCAGATGCCGCTGGCCGAGCAGGTCCACATCCACGATCTGGATGTCCGCATGGCTCGCCCCGATGTCGTATTTCTGGGCCAGGGCCGTGCGTATGGACGCGTAGCCGCGCTCATTATGGATCGAAGCCACGCTGTAGAACGAGTCGTTCGCGGCGTCCGAAAGCAAGAACAGCCGCCACTTCCGGATCAGGGCCGGGCTGAGATACTGGCGAATGAAGGATTCGTCGCGGTGGTTGGCCCAGGCGTCCAGCAGGATCGTGCGCCAGTCTCCGGTTCCCGCGATCTCGGGAAACCAGTCGCGATCTTCCGCGGTCGGCTCGGTCACGACACGCTGGATGTCCTGCATCATGTCCAGCCCCAGCGCATAAGGGTTGATGCCGGAAAAGCGGGGATCGTCGAAGGCTGGCTGGAAGACGACGTTCGAGTGGTTGCGCAGGATTTCCAGCATGGCGCCCTCGCTGATCCGGCCGCGGTCGAACAGCGTATTCAGGATCGTGTAATGCACGAAGGTTGCGCAGCCTTCGTTCATCACCTGCGTCTGCCGCTGGGGATAGAAATACTGCGCGATCACCCGGACGATCCTCAGGATCTCGCGCTGCCAGGGCTGGAGGATCAGGCTGTTCTTCTCCAGGAAATAGAGCAGGTTCTCCTCGGGGAGATTGAGCGCCCTTTTCCGTTCGGCGATCGAGGCCTCGCTCTCGTCGGGCTTGGCGTCGTCCACCAAGCGCGGGACCGTGCGCCATAGGTCGTTATAGGAACGCTCTTCGTATTCCAGCCGCTCGCGAAGCCCCTCGCGGTGCCTGTCGGATGAGAGCCGGGGAGGGCGGCGATAGCGGAACACGCCCTGTTCCATCAGCGCATGGGCGGCGTCGAGAATGGCCTCGACCGCCGCAACGCCATGCCTTTCCTCGCAGCGGGCGATGAAGCCCTTGGCGAAATCGAGATAGCCGAGGATCGCGCCCGCATCGGCCCATTGCTGGAACAGGTAGTTGTTCTTGAAGAAATGGTTGTGGCCAAGGGCAGCATGCGCGGTCACCAGGGCCTGCAGGGCCATGGTGTTCTCTTCCATCAGATAGACGATGCAGGGATTGGAGTTGATCACCACTTCATAAGCGAGGCCGCGACCGGCCTTGCGATAGAGCAGTTCCTGGCGGAGGAAGTGCTTGCCGAATGACCAGTGGCGATACATCAGCGGCATGCCGATGGATGAATAGGCATCGAGCATCTGCTCTGAGGAGATGATCTCCATCTGCACCGGGTAGACATCGAGCCGGAGCTCTTCCTTCGCAACCGCCTCGATGACGTCGTAGACATGCGACAAGGTCGCGAAGTTCCAGTCCGAGCCGGAGAACAGCAGATCGGATCGGGGCGTTTGCCTCGCCATCGGCGCTTCCCTCACTTGCGCAACTGCGCCGGTTGGCGGGTGAAGAGATGCCGGAAGACCGGGTAGATGTCGGCGGCCCGAGCGATGCGGCTCATGCCAAAATTCGGCCATCTCTCCTTGACCGTGAGATAGGCGCGCCAGAGCGAGGTGCCGTTGTCCGTGGAGCCGAAGATCTCGCTCTCGCGTTCGTCGATGATCTCGACATAGGCAAAATACTGGCACAGGCGCATGATCTCGCCATCCATCAGTTTGAGGCAGCGCCTGGAGTCGGTCGCGAGGTTGTCGCCGTCCGACGCCTGGGCGGCGTAGATGTTCCACTCCCGGCTGGGATAGCGCTGCGCGATGATGCGCTGCATCTCCTCCAGCGCCGTGGAAACCACGGTGCCGCCGCTCTGCATGCTGAAGAAGAAGGTGTCCTCGTCCACCTCCTGCGCCATGTGGGTATGGCGGATGAAGACGATGTCCGTGCGATCGTAGCGCCGCTTCAGGAACAGATGCAGCAGGACGAAGAAGCGCTTGGCCAGGTCCTTCTCGCGTTCGCCCATCGAGCCTGAGACGTCCATCAGGCAGAACATCACCGCGTTCGCGTTGGGCCGAGGCTGCGCGTCGAAGCGATTGAAGCGGATATCGCCCGGGTCGACGAAGGAAATCACCCGGCGCCGGCGCTCCAGCCGGTCGAGTTCGGCGCGCAGGGCTGCGACGTCGGCGTCGGCGGCGCCTGGCTCGTCGKCCTCGATCCTGGCCAGTTCGCGCAGGATGGCCTCGACCTCCTCGCGCCTGGGCCGCTGGAGGGCGATGCGGCGGCCATGGCTGTTTCGCATGGTGCGCGCGATGTTGATGTTCGTCGGCGAGCCGCTCGCCGAGAAGCCGGCCCGCCGCGGCTTGAAGGCGACGATCTCCTTGAGATTGAGCTTGACCATGTCGGGAAGTGCGAGATCTTCGAAGAACAGATCGAGCACCTCCTCGCGCGACAGCACGAAGCGGAAATCGTCCTCGGAATCCTCCAGGCCGGGCGACGATCCCGATCCGCCGCCCCGGCCCGGCTTCGGCATCCTGTCCCCCGGCGCGAAATGCCTGTTTCCGGGCAGGACATGCTGGCGCCGGCCGCTGTCCCCGGCATCGCGGAAGCGCGGCTCGCTCGTGCGCTTCGCCGGGAGCGAAACGGCGTGCGCCCCGTCTGCATCGGCGATCTTGCCGGCCCGGATCTGTTCCTGGACGCTGCGCTTCAGTTCCGCGCGGACGCGGTGCAGAAAGCGCTGGCGATTGCCCAGGCTCTTGTCCTTCGGGTTCAGGCGGCGGTCGATGAAAATCGGCATGGCACGCTCCGGCCGCGTTCAACCCGCCTTGTTCACACGCATGTACCAGTCCACCAGGCGCCGGACCTGGCGCTCGGTATAGCCACGCTCCACCATGCGCTGAACGAAGCCCTGGTGACGCTTCTCGGTCACGCTGTCCTGCTTCGAGCCGAAGCTGATGACGGGCAGCAGATCCTCGACCTGACCGAACATCCGCTTCTCGATCACCTGGCGCAGCTTCTCATAGCTGGTCCAGGACGGGTTGCGGCCATTGTTCCTGGACCGGGCGCGCAAGGTGAACTTCACGACCTCGTTGCGGAAGTCCTTGGGATTGGCGATGCCCGCCGGCTTTTCGATCTGCGACAATTCAGCGTCGAGGACCTGCCGGTTGAGCAGCTGGCCGGTATCGGGGTCCTTGTAGTCCTGATCCTCGACCCAGGCGTCGGCATAGGCGATGTAGCGGTCGAACAGGTTCTGGCCGTATTCGCCATAGGATTCCAGATAGGCTTTCTGGATCTCGTGGCCGATGAACTCGGCATAGCGCGTCGCGAGCTCCGACTTGATGAAGTCGAGATAGGCCGCTTCCGTCTCCTTGGGGAATTGCTCGCGCTTGATCGCGCCTTCCAGGATGTACATCAGGTGCACCGGGTCGGCGGCCAGTTCCCTGGTGTCGTAGTTGAAGGTCTGCGAGAGAATCTTGAAGGCAAAGCGCGTGCTGACGCCGGTCATGCCCTCGTCGACCCCGGCGGCGTCGCGATACTCCTGGATGGCCTTCGCCTTTGGCTCCACTTCCTTGAGGTTCTCGCCGTCATAGACGCGCATCTTTGTATAGAGCGGCGAGTTCTCGAACTCGGCCAGCCGCGTCGAGACCGAGAAGCGGCTGAGGATATCGAGCACTTCCGGCGTGCAGGGGCTGCCGGCCAGTTCACTCTCGCGCAGCAGTTTCTCGTAGATCTGCCGCTCTTCGGTGACGCGCAGGCAATAGGGCACCTTGACCACCAGGATGCGGTCGAGGAACGCCTCGTTGTTCTTGTTGTTCTTGAACTGGAGCCATTCGGACTCGTTGGAGTGCGCCAGAACGATGCCCTGGTAGGGAAAGGCTCCGAAGTTCTCGGTGCCGTTGTAGCTGCCTTCCTGGGTCGCGGTCAGCAGGGGATGCAGCACCTTGATCGGCGCCTTGAACATCTCGACGAATTCGAGCAGGCCCTGCGTCGTCCGGTTCAGCCCGCCGCTGTAGGAATAGGCGTCCGGGTCCGACTGGCTGAAGTTTTCGAGCTGGCGGATGTCGACCTTGCCGACGAGCGTCGAGACATCCTGATTGTTCTCGTCGCCTGGTTCGCTTTTCGCGATGCCGACCTGCCGCAAGCGCGAGGGGTTCAGTTTGACGACGCTGAACCCAGAGATATCGCCCGAGAGCTCGTCGAGCCGCTTCGCCGCCCAGGGCGAGATCAGGCCGGTCAGTCGACGCCGCGCGATCCCGTACTTGTCCTCGAAGAGATCGCCCATCCGATCGGGACGGAACAGGCCCAGAGGCGATTCGAAGACCGGGCTGATCCGGTCCCCGACCTTGAGCGTGTAGAAGGGGCGCTCCTCCATCAGCTTCTTCAGCCGCTCGGCGAGGGAGGATTTGCCGCCGCCGACGGGGCCGAGCAGATAGAGGATCTGCTTGCGCTCCTCCAGGCCCTGCGATGCGTAGCGGAAATAGCCGGCGATCCTCTCGATCGTATCCTCCATGCCGAAGAAATCGGTAAAGGACGGGTAGAGCTTGACCGTCCGGTTGGAGAATATCCGGCCGAGGCGCTCGTCCTGGCTCGTATCGAAAAGCTTTGGCGCGCCGATCGCGTCGACCATCCGCTCAGGGGCGGAGGCATACATCGATTTGTCTTCGCGGCAGGCCAGCAGGTATTCCCGCAGGCTCATCTCCTCCTGCGAAAAGCTTCGATAATCCTCTGAAAATAAACGGAATACATCGCCGTCTCTCTCGATCATGGCAACCATCCCACGTCGTCGGAGGTTGTCGACGACAGCCCCCGAACATTCAACCGATGACGGTCTCGCAAGTTCCTGCCCCATGGCACTTTGATGCCAGGCGGAGGGCCTCGAACGGCGAGCGCGCCGCGCGGCCTGGTGCGGGTCGAGACCTCGGTCCTTTCGTTCGTCCGCCTGTTCTTCGGGCATCTCCCATGACGCCGAAGCCAACAGGCTCCAGTATGCGGGCGCAGTGCGTCCTGGTCAGCCCTCGCGCGCGAAATAGTGCATGAACCGGATCGCCTCCGGCGTGCCCCAGTCCGCCGCGCCGGCGAGATGGCCGGCCGTCCTGCCCCTGGCATCGACGACATAGCTCATCGGCATCCCGTAGAGCTGGAAGGGCGTCTGCACCTGCGATTTCGGTCCCGACGCGACGAGGCCGTCGCGGTCGATGAAGCTCGCAAAGCCGCGCAGTCCCAACCGGTCGATGAGCCGTCGGGCAGCGGCCGCGTCGCGGTCGATCGAGACAGGGACGACGGCGAAACCGAGATCGCGTCTCTGCTGCAGGCGATGCAGGATCGGCAGCTCGCGAAGACAGGGCGGGCACCAGCTCGCCCAGAAGGCCACGAGACAGGGACGGCCACGATAGCTGGCGAACGACCGGGTCCGGCCGTTGAAATCCGTGAGCGAGATGGCCGAGACATCCTCGCGCGGGTCGAGTTCGATGAATTGCCCGCCGGCTTCGGTCACGAAGGGCGGCGGAGCCGCCAGCGCCCGCGGCGGCAACAGCGAGATCGCCCCGGCCGATCCGCCCAGCAGCAAGCTGCCCAGCAGGACCTGGCGGCGATGCAGGATCGGGCTCGCGGGCCCGCTGTCCTGCCGGATGTCGTCTTGCGTCATAGCGATGCCTTGCTCTCTTGCCTGCGAAGCCCGAGAGGAAACTGAGCTTAAGCCTGGCTTAAGGCGCCCGCCCGATGCAGCCGGAACCGGCCCTCGGATCGGCCGGCCTTATCGCGCGAGAGCAGGAGCGCAATCGGATGAATGCCGTCAGCATCGGTCCCTTCGTCTTCGCGCCGGACCGCTTCGCCGCGATCCTCGCGATCGCGACCCTGCTGATGGCAGCCGCGCTCCTGTCCAGGCGGTTTGACGCGCGTTTGAACGCATGGGCGTCGTCGGCGGTCCTTGCCGCGATCGTCGCTGCCCGCCTCGGCCATGTCGTCCTGCATTGGTCGAGCTTTGCGCAGGAGCCATGGCGCATGCTGGCGATCTGGCAAGGCGGATTCTCGATCCCCGCCGGGCTGCTCGGGATGGCGCTCGTAACCGCATTCTACGGTCGATCGGTTCGCTTCGCCGCCGGTGCAGCCGGGGCAGTGCTCGTCGCCGGCCTCGTCGGACTGGTGACGCTGGAGCTGACGAAGGCGACCTATGGCCAGCAGGCGCCGGCAACCCGCATGGCCACCCTGGACGGCGCCCTCCGCTCGATCGGCGATTTCGAGGGCAAGCCGCTCGTCGTCAATCTCTGGGCGACGTGGTGCCCGCCCTGCCGCCGGGAGATGCCGATGCTGGCGCGCGAAGCGGCCGAGCGGGCGGATGTCGGCTTCCTCTTCGTGAACCAGGGCGAGAGCGCCGAGAAGATCCGGAGCTATCTCTTGGCCGACCGGCTGACGCTCGATCATGTCCTGCTCGATGCCGCCATGGCCCTCTCGCGCCATTACGCGGCGCCTGGGCTGCCGGTGACGCTGTTCCTGCGCCGCGACGGCACGCTCGCCTCGCTCCATACGGGCGAGATTTCGCGGGAGGCCCTGGCAGCCGGTATCGACGGCATCATGGCGGAGCCGCGCTGAGCGATCCCCCTGGCCGCCCTCTGTCCTGATTCAGGCTGGCACCAGCACCACCTTCGCAACCCTGGGGACGCGATCGTGCCGGGCGATCACGTCTGGTTCCGCGTCCCAGCGATGAGCGGGAACGCCTCAGGCAACCGGCCGGCAAAGCGTCACCGTGCCTGGAGTCTCCGGTAGCCCGCGATCAGGGCCGCGGCGGCGGCGTCGATCTCTGCGGCAGCGCTGAAGCGGCCAAGCGAGAGCCTGACGGCGCCGAGCGTCGGGGCGGGCCCGTCCTCGTCGGCCTCGATAGTCCGTCCCGCGCGAACGAGCAGGCACCGGCTCGTGGTGATCAGGTCGGCCGGGGAGGGAGCTTGCGGGCGGCCCGCGCCGGGGGTTTCCGCGCCCAAGATCATGGCCCCGGTCTCAGGGGGCGCCTGGGTCCGGGGACAATCTGCCAGCCTTCTGGCCAAGCCGCCAACAGGGAGACTCGACCCCATCACGACCTTCAAGCATCGATATGCGAGGTCCGCAAAAGGGTGGTTTGCTGACCTATCGCGTCGTCGAATTTAACGTCATGCGCCCAAGCTGCTTGGCGCCTGATAGCAGAGCGCTGCAACCCGGCTCGGTCGCCGGAAGGCGCTAGCGGCGAACGCCGACCCTGTTGACACCCCCGTTGCGATTTCCCGGACGAGGCGCGGTGACGGCTCCGACCCCGACGGGCCGAGCGACGAGGCGCACACCGGGCCGCGCGACGCATCCGGCGGGATAACCAATATAGCTACAATAAACGACGGCATTTGCGACTTCCGTTGTCGCGGCAAGACCGGTGAAGGCGATTCCGGCCGTCGCCGTAGCGAAGATTGCAAGTTTGATCTTTGTCATTTCAGGTCCCCTGGACTTTCAAGACAGCAAGCGCTCGTGATGTTGAACCCTGCCATTATCGAAGTGGTGCGAAAATTGTACCTAGGGACATCAAATGTGCCGCCCAGTTCGGCGCGCGAAGAGGGCGGGCGTTTGGAGCAGTTGCGTGGGACGGAAAGTCAAAGGCGAGACGCAGTGTCAAACTGTTAGCGTAAATTCCGGTTCTTTCGGGGGGCTTTAAATTCGTTAAACGAGAGGATCGTCTTTGACGGTTAGCGCTACTATACATTGAGACGGGGGATCGAAAACTCGGAGATCATCAGAATTTGGCTTGTGATGCCTGCGTCTATCTGGGCATCATGAGTGTTCCAGAGCTGATGGGCGGGAGATTAACTCCATGAAACGCCAAGCGACATCCAGTTGTGTTTCTGATGCCGCGGCCTCCCAACCGGTGTCGGGGCCCTGCGAAGCCGATATCCGCGCCCAACTCCACCGCATTTTAGAAAGCTGCGATTTCAAGGCGCCCGATCGGGTACGCCGGTTTCTGTCCTACGTGGTTGAACAGACGCTCGCTGGGCGGGCAGACCGCATCAAAGCCTATTCGGTCGCTGTCGAAGTCTTCGGCCGGGATACGAGCATCGACGTTCTGAACGATCCGGTCGTTCGTATCGAGGCCGGGCGGCTCAGGCGCGCCTTGGAGCTTTACTATTTCCTTGAGGGCAAGACAGACCCCGTCCTGATCGAAATTCCCAAAGGAAGCTACGTACCGAGCTTCTCCTGGCGACTGGACGATCAGACACTTGCCCAGCCTCTCTCAGCCSCAACGCCGCAGCCGAGGGCGCAAACCCGCGCATCATTCTTCGATTGGCTCAGGCGCGCCTGGCTCGTCGGCTCGGCTACCGCACTGGTGTTCGGCACTCTCTTGGCATTCATCGGGATGATAGACCAATCGCGACCGGCTGCGTCATCGACAAGCCCCCTTGGTCCTTCGCTTCTCGTCAAGGCCTTCACCAACCTCTCCCCGACCGCAGAAGCCGGTGCTTTCGCGACAGGTCTTTCCGAAGAGGTGCTTTCACAACTCGCGACCTTTCGGGAGTTGACGGTCGTTCGAAGCGAGGCTTCCAATGCGTTGGCGTCGCGGCGGTCCGTGGCCCGGCGCCATTTCGACGCCCGGCACATCCTTGAAGGCATGATCCGTGCTGGCGAGGGCAAACTCAGGATTACCAGCCGCCTCGTCGACCGAGACACATCAGCCATTATCTGGTCCGCAATTTACGAGGCCGATCTGCGTTCCGGGAATCTCATCGACCTCGAAAGTGGCGTAGCGCAAAAGATCGCCGTCGCGGTCGCTCAGGCCATTCGCGCCCCATCACGCCCGGTGTCGAACGCACGCTAAGGGCGAGACTATGCGCGAATTGCCCGGTATACGGGCTCGGCCCAACTTCCGCTTAAGCGCGCGATCCGGCCCCTCGATGAACCCGGCCTGACTTCTGCAAACCACTCATCCGGACGCTCCCAGGCGAGGGGAGGAGAGTCCGAGCTGGGTCGCAAGTGGATTCCCCGGACGCAGGCAGACTGTGCCAAGTTTGGCGGATACTGGCAGGCGTTGCCTTCACGGGGAGGGATGCGTCAGTCGGTCCGGCTGTCACACGCCAAGGATGCCGATGGTGCCGGGATCGGAAACGGCCTCGGCCATCGCGATCGCGTCGCTCTCGATCGAGACCGCGAGGCGGCAGTAATCATCGAAGCTGAACATCGCGCAGCGTTGGTCCTGGGACCGGTGGGTGATCACCTCCCAGATGACGTCGTACTCCTCGCAGACGCCGCGAAACCGGGGGGCTTGCATTCGCGCGAAGCGATTGCGGAACGCGGGGAGCCTAAGCATGAGGCGGGCAAGCCCGCGTTCTTGAGCCGACATGGAACGCCCTCGTGAACCCACCAGAAGACATAGGCAAGGAACGCATAGGCAAGGGCTGAAAGCAGGAACGATGTCGAGTATCATCGTTTCCACTAGAAATACTAACGCGGAACGCCAACAGCCTCAAATGTACTTTGGAGTGCGATCGACGATTTGTGCGTGAGATGCGGGATCGTAGTTAAGGCTGATTTGTCGGGTTCGCAGAAAGTCGCCGCCGCCGGGGCTTCCAGGGCTTCCTTCAGATCGACGATTTGCGCCGGCTGCGCCTCGCAGGTCCCTGCGGACAGAGGGCAGGAGCAGGCGATGCTCCAGTATTGGCGTCGACGTGACGACCGCTCCCGCGCAGGCCGATCGGGCAGCGACCCGACGGGCGAACCTGCGCCACAACTTGCGGTATCATGGCGCCTGACGAATCAGGCTTGGCCGCCCCGGCGATCGGTGGCTTGAGCCCTCCGGGCAAGCCGGAATTGGAATGGTCGATGACAAGCGTGCCCCCTGCCATCACCCCTGTTGCCGCCGATGATCGGCATATGTTCGATCTCGCGCCGGTCTCGCTCTGGCTGGAGGATTATAGCGGCATCCAGGCGCTGTTTGCGGAATGGCGCACGCAGGGCGTCGACGATCTGCGCGCCTTCCTCGAAGCCGATATTGGGCGGGTCAAGGCCTGCTCCAGCCGCATCCGCCTGCTCAAGGTCAACCAGCAGACCCTGACTCTGTTCGGCGCCGACGACACCGCGCACCTGATGGCCAATCTTGACCAGGTCTTCCGGGCCGACATGCTGAAGAGCCATGTCGACGAGTTGGTCCAGCTCTGGGAGGGCAAGCTCGATTTCAGCAGCCGCACCGTCAATTACACGCTGTCGGGCGGCCGCCTCGACGTCCAGATCAACGGGCGCATCCTGCCGGGACATGAGGCGAGCTGGGACCGGGTGCTGGTCGCCATCGACGACATCACCGAACGCGAGCAGGCGCGGCGCGAGCTGGTGGCGAGCGAGGCCTATGCGCGCGGCCTGTTCGACCATTCGCCGGTCTCGCTCTGGGTCGAGGATTTCCGCCATGTCAAAGCCCTGCTCGACGATCTGCGCGAGCAGGGCATCGAGGATCTGCGCGTCTTCACCGAGGTGCATCCCGAATTCATCGACCGCTGCATGCACGAGATCAGGGTGATCGACGTCAACAGGCACACGCTCGAGCTCTTCGCGGCGCACGACAAGGCGCATCTGCTCGACAATCTCGACGAGGCTTTTCGCGGCGAGATGCGCGTCCCCTTCCGCGAGCAGCTCATCGATCTCTGGAACGGCAAGATCTTCCAGCAGCGCGAGGTGGTGAACTACAAGCTCGACGGCACCTTGCTCTACCTGCACCTGCAGTTCTCGGTGCTGCCCGGCCATGAACAGAGCTGGTCGCTGGTCCAGGTCGCGCTGACCGACATCACGGCAAGGCGCAAGGCCGAGGCCTATCTCGAATTCCTCGGCAAGCACGACGTGCTGACCAAGCTCTACAACCGCAGCTTCTATGTCGACGAGCTCAACCGTCTCGAACGCAAGCGCACGCAGCGCGTCTCGCTGATGCTGGTTGATCTCAACGGCCTGAAACGCGTCAATGACGAGTGCGGCCATGGCGCTGGCGACGATCTGCTGCGCCGCGCCGGCGAGGTGCTCGCCAAGGCGGTGGACAAGCCGCTCTTCGCGGCACGGATCGGCGGCGACGAATTCGCCGTGGTGCTGCCGGGCGCCGGCACGGGCGAGGCGGGGCTGGTTCTGGCCAATGTCCAGCAGCTGATCGAGCTCAATAACCAGTTCCATGGCGACACGGCGCTCAGCCTTTCGCTCGGCATGGCCACCTCCGAGCCGGGCGAAACCATGGAGTCCCTGGTGAAACGGGCCGACCGGCTGATGTATGAGAACAAGCGCAGCTACTACGCCAGCAACGATCACGACCGTCGCCGGCCGGACACGCCCCCCGCGCCCTGAGCTGGGGGCTCCAAGCGCCGGGGCAGGGGCGATTGCGAAGGCCACAACGACCGTGAAGGGGTGGAGGCTGCCGGCATGGCAGGACTGAGCCGGGCCGAAGCTGTGAAGCGCGGGCGCCGACCCTCAGGTTTTGATGCGCGAGGACAGGCCGACGACGACCACGACCGTGATCATCAGGCAGCTCACGACGATCAGGGCCGTGGACAGGGAGACGGCCGTCATCACCGCGCTGGCCAGGATGACGCCGGTTGCGTTCGCGGTGCGAAGCAGGGCGAAGACCTCGGGCCGCTTCTTCGGAGGGGCGAGCGCGTCGAGAGCAAGCGAGTAATAGGTGCCGAGCGGGGCCAGAACCATTCCGACGAGGACCGCGCCAAGGACCGTGACCGCCAGCGAGATCTGGAGCGCGACGAGGATGGAGCCGACCGTCATGATCGTCAGCTGGATCAGGACAGCCCTGCGCGTCTGCATGCGGTTGCGAATGCTGACCCAGACACCGCCCGCCACCGAAGCCAGGCAAAGTGGCACCGTGAACAGGATCGCGAGCGTCGGTTGGTAGCCGAAATGCAGGGCGAGAGCGACAGCGCCGATCTCGATCGCCGCCACGGTCGATCCACCTGCGGCGGCGCACATCAGCCAGAGCAGGATCGCCGGGCTCACCACGGACGCATCGGGATGATGCGCGTCCTCCACTGCGGCTGCGGCGGTCGTCGGCACCAGCAGGGCTGGAATCGCCCCGAGCGCCGCGACAACCAGCACGGCGAAGACCGGCGAGACGCCGCCCAGCCCGGAGGCGGCCACGGGAGCCAGGACGAACGTCACCTCGTTGAGGGTCGCCGAGATGCCGAGCGCTCGCGGCAATTTCGCAGCCGGCGCCAGCGCGTTGAGCACCGTGCGCAGATAGCCGAAGGCAGCGCCGTTCACCGCCCCTGCCAGGGCTGAGAATGCGACGAGCCAGCCGAACGCGGCCCCGTGGTGAGCCAGCACTGCGATGGAGGCCAGCGCAAGGGTCCGGAAGACCACCAGCAGCCGCAGGAACGTCGTCGGCGGGAAGCGTCTGCCGACCCGGGTGATCGGGATCGCACCGACCACTTGCGCGAGCGTCATCGCCAGGATCATCGCTGCGCCGCCGCTCGTGTCTCCCGTCAGAGCCAGGGCGACCAGCGCGAAGGCGACCGGCCCTGCGGCCTGCGGGACAGAGAGCGTCGCCGATGAGATGAACCACCGGACAAGCAGGGCAGTGCTTGATGTCCAAGGTCTGGGTTTAGTCACGCACGGGAACCAAAAAACGGGCCGGGCCGGCCCCGGAGATTTTAATCCCGCAACAGGACTGAGGACGTTCCCTCGCCGGCCTGCGTAGCAATATTCGACATGCTGTCAATCGAGCGGGAAGAGCCCGGCAGCCCCGCCGCGTTGATGGCCGACCCGCCGTCGGTCACCATCGCTTCGCCCACCCGCCGCCGAAATCTTCTGGATCGTCAAGAACGGGGTTCGGATGACCGGCATGCCGTCCTTCGCGGACAGCCATGGCGACGACGACCTGCGGGCCGCCGTTGCCTTCGTGCAGACGCTGCCGGGCATGACGGAGGAGCAATATGCCGCCTATGAGAAGGCGCAGTGAAGTTCCACTGGAACGTGATGATCTCAGCCCAAGCAGCCGGGATGACTCAGATATTGGCACGAACGCGGGAGTCCGCGCCGATGACAAGGTCCAAGCTGATCGCCTCGCATCGAGATGGATGATGCGCTCAGTCTCTCCGGGCAGAGGGATGTGTGGCACGGCGGGCGAGCGCTGTGCTAAGTTTGGCCCGTCGCGTGCAAGCGAGATGAGGCGCCGGCTCGTCCGGTGGGATCGCGGTCATCCCGCGGATGCCGAGCCCCACAATTCGTCACGCCGACCTGATCATGAGGCGCACTCCCACGTTTGGTCGACGGGAGGACAGACCGATGCGACACACCCTGACCGACAAGGCGTTTGCGGCGGCCCTGGTCCTGGCCGCGACATCGCCAGCCTGGGCGCAGGATCAACGCCCCGGGTTCAGCCAATCCCTCACCTGCAGCTTCAGCCACGACCAGGGGGAAACGAGGATCACGCTGAGTGGCCGCTGCTCCGGCGCGCTTGACTTCAGCCTCTCCGTCCAGATCGAGCGCCGGGACGCGTCGCGGACGCGGGGGCAGGAGAGAACCTTCCGCGAGGGCACGGGGCCGATCACCGATTTGTAGGGCACCTGTCAGGGCCGAGGGGCGTGCCGCCGCCTGATCCGCGAAGGGACTGCGCGCGGGATTTGCTGCGCGCCAACTCAGGCCTGTGCCCCCGCCTACTCGCTCACCAGCTTGCGCGATTTCAGCAGCGCCAGCAGGCCCTCGTCGCGGCGCGCTTCCAGCTCGGCGATCGAGCGGCCGGCGCTCTCCTCTGCGACCCCCTCGACGATCCGGCGCTGCACCTCTTCGCTTAAAGTCGGTTGGCCGAGCGATTCCCAGCGCCTGAGCTGGCTCGGCCCGAGATGGGCAAGATAGCCCTTGATGCCGCCGGCGCCGCCGCCGAGGTGATAGGTCATGTGCGGGCCCATCAGGGCCCAGCGCAGACCCGGCCCATGGCACAGGGCGGCATCGATATCGGCGACGCTGGCCACGCCCTGCTCGACCAGATGGACCGCCTCGCGATAGAGCGCCGACGCCAGCCGGTTGGCGATATGGCCCGGCATTTCCCGGTTCAGCACCACGGGCCTGCGCCCGAGCACGCGATAGAAGGCGCAGGCCTGCGCAATGACGGCCTCATCCGCGCCGATGATCTCGACCAGGGGCACGAGATGGGGCGGGTTGAACGGATGGGCGACGATGATGCGCTCGGGCCGGAGGCACTCGGCGACGATGGCGCTGCGCAGCAGGGCCGAGGTGCTGCTGGCGATGATCGCATCCGGCGCCGTCTGGGCGTCGATCTGGCTCAGCAACTGCCGTTTCACGGCCTCGTTCTCCGGGCCGTTCTCCTGGATGAACTGCGCGCCTTCAAGCACCGCGCCGAGCCTGGTCGAAAAGCTGAGCGCCCCCGCGCCGGCAAGCCCCAGTTCGGCGAGCTGCGAACGGGCGCGCTCGACGTAAGTGAAGAATTTCTCCTCGGCTGCGGGCGAGGGGTCGTAAGCCGCGACAGCGACGCCATGAGCACAGGCGAGCGCCGCCCAGCTCGCGCCGATCATGCCGGCGCCGACAATGGCGATGCGCTCGATGGGGTTTGTCATGATGCTCTCGCTCCCAAGGGCTGGCGTCGATGAGCGCAGGATCTCACCGGTGCCACCGCTCCGGCCTAGCGCAGCGCGGAGCCAAATTCCATCACTCCGGCTTCAGCCCGGTCGCCTTGATCAGGTCGCTCCATTTCGTCATCTCGCTGTCGATCAGCGCGGCCGCCTCGGCAGGCGTGCCGGGCTTGGGCGTCACGCCCTGCAGCTTCATCGCTTCCAGCGCCTTGGGGCTTTTCAGCGCCTTGACGATCTCGGCGTTGAGCTTGTCGATGATCGGCTGCGGCGTGCCGGCCGGGGCGAGCACCCCGAACCAGGAGCCGATCTCGAAATCGGGCAGCCCCTGCGCGATCGCCGTCGGATAATCCGGCATGAAGGGGGAGGGCTCGCGGCCGGTGGTCGCGATCGCCTTCAGCGAGCCCGCATTCACATGCTGGAGCACGGAGGGAATGGTGTCGAACATCACCTTGACCTGGCCGCCGATCATGTCGGTCATCGCCGGGCCGCTGCCGCGATAGGGCACGTGGCCGAGCTTCGTCCCGGCGCGCGCATTGAACATCTCGCCGGCCAGATGCTGCGGCGAGCCGTTGCCGGAGGAGGCGTAGTTGAAGTCCTCGGGCTTGGCCTTGGCGAGCGCGACCAGCTCGGGGATGGTCTTCGCCTGCACCGAGGGGTGGACGACGAGCGCCAGGCCGACCGTGCCGGCGATGGTGACCGGCGCGAAATCCTTCTTCAGGTCGAAGCCGGGCTTGGCCTGCAGCCCCATATTGATCGAGTGGCTGGTGAGCGCGCCCATCAGCAGCAGATAGCCATCGGGCTGGGAGCGGGCGACGGCAGCCGCGCCGACGCTGCCGGCCGCGCCGGCGCGGTTCTCGACGATGACGCGCTGGCCGATCGTCTGCGAGAGTTCCTCGGCGATGACGCGGCCGATAATGTCGGTCGCCCCGCCCGGCGCATAGGGCACGAGCAGCGTGACCGGCCTTTGCGGATAGGCCTGCGCGCCTGCGGGACCGGCAAGGGCAAGTGACAGACCGGCAAGTGACAGACCGGCAAGTGAGAGAGCGGCGAGCGTGCCGCCGAGAAAGGCGCGTTTCAGCATCGGGCATTGTCCTCCGGGTTGGGCTGCGGGCCGGTTCGTCCGGCCCTGCATCACGTGTCTTGAGCCGCGCTGCGGCCAGTCAGCAGAAGTCGAAATCGCAGCCTTCATCGGCCTGGAGGACGCTTTTCAGATAGAGCCCGCGATAGCCGCGCGAGGGCTCGCTGAGATGGGCGGGCGCCTGCCATTCTGCCCTGCGGCGGTCGAGCTCGGCCGCCTCGACCAGCAATTCGATCTGGCGGGCGGGCACGTCGAGCCTGATCAGGTCGCCGTCGCGGACCAGCCCGAGCGGGCCGCCCACCGCCGATTCAGGCGTGATGTGCAGGACGATCGTGCCGAAGGCGGTGCCGCTCATGCGGGCATCCGAAATGCGGACCATGTCCTTGACGCCGGCCTGGGCGAGCTTCTTCGGGATCGGCAGATAACCGGCCTCCGGCATGCCGGGCGCGCCCTTGGGGCCGGCATTGCGCAGCACGAGCACGTCATCGGCAGTCACATCGAGCGCGGGATCGTCCATGCGCGTCACCATGTCCTCGACGGAGTCGAAGACGACGGCCCGGCCGGTGTGCTGGAGCAGGGCAGGAGAGGCGGCCGAATGCTTGATCACCGCGCCGCCAGGCGCCAGGTTGCCGCGCAGCACGGCCATGCCGCCGGTCTGCTTCAGCGGGTTTGCGGCGCTGCGGATGATCGTCTGGTTCGGCACCTCCTCGGCGGCCTCCGCGATCTCGCCGATGGTCTGGCCACTGATGGTGATGGCGTCGAGCGCCAGATGCGCGCGCAGTTCCTTCATCAGCTTCGGCACGCCGCCGGCCCAGTGGAAATGCTCCATGTAATGATCGCCCGACGGCTTCAGATCGATCAGCACCGGCACGGCGCGGCCGATCGCGTCGAACTCCTCGAGATCGATGCTCAAGCCTGCGCGCCGCGCGATGGCCGCGAGATGGACGAGCCCGTTGGTCGAGCCGCCGATCGCCTGCAGCACCACCATGGCGTTGCGGAAGGCGGTCTCGGTCAGCAATTCGCTCGGCCGCAATCCACGTGAGCTCTCGCCCCCCTTGGCCAGCGCAACAGCCTGCTTGCCGCTGGCTTCGGCGGCGCGGATGCGGTCGGCATGGGTCGCCGGAATCGTGCCGGTGCCGGGCAGCGCGATGCCGAGCGCCTCGACGAGGCAGCCCATGGTGCTGGCCGTGCCCATGACCATGCAGGTGCCTTGCGTCGGTGCGAGCCTGCCGCTCAAGACCTCGATCTCGGCCTCGTCGATCGTGCCGGCCCGGTGCTGGCCCCAGAGCCTGCGGCAATCCGTGCAGGCGCCGAGGATCTCGCCCTTGTGGTGGCCGACCAGCATCGGGCCGGTGATGAGCTGGATCGCGGGGATATCGGCCGAGACCGCGCCCATCAGCTGCGCCGGGACGGTCTTGTCGCAGCCGCCGATCAGCACGACCGAATCCATCGGCTGGGCGCGGATCATCTCCTCGGTGTCGATCGCCATCAGGTTGCGCAGGAACATCGAGGTCGGGTTCGAGAACGACTCGTGGATCGAGACGGTCGGGAACTCCATCGGCAGGCCGCCGGCGAGCATGACACCGCGCTTCACCGCCTCGATCAGGCGCGGAACATTGCCGTGGCAGGGGTTGAAGTCGCTGAAGGTGTTGGTGATGCCGATGATCGGCCGGTCGAGCGCATCGTCGGAAAAACCGGCCGCCTTGATGAACGCCTTGCGCAGGAACAGCGAAAAGCCGGGATCGCCATAGCTGGCGAGATTGCGGCGCATGCCGCGCGGGGCCGGTTTGGCGGGGGCCGTCTTGTCATTGGTGCTCGTCATGACATGATGAGGCGTTGCCGTTGACATGATTGTCAACAATTATGTTGGAACTGGAATAAGTCGCATGTCCGTCCTCGCGTTGAAGCCCGCCACCGCCGACCGCATCCGCATGGTGGCCGATGCCCTCGAGGAGGAGATCGTGCTTGGCTGGCTGCTGCCGCGCGAGCGCCTGATCGAGGAGGACATCGCCGCTCGGCTCGAGGTGAAGCGCCATGTCGTGCGCGAGGCCCTGGCCGAGCTGGAGCGGGTCGGGCTGGTCGAGCGCGTGCCGAACAAGGGCGCAGCCGTCAGGCTGCTGGAGCCGCAAGAGGTGCGCCAGATCTATTCGGTGCGCGAGGCGCTGGAGACCTTGGCGGCTGAGCAGATTCCGCTGCCGGCCGGCTCCGAGATCGTCTCACGGCTGAAAGCCATTCAGGACGTCCATGCGGCCGCGGTCACCGACGCCGACGCGCGCGCGGCCTTCCGCGCCAATATGGCGTTTCACGAGGCGCTCTTTGCCGCCTGCGGCAATCCGCACCTGGTCGAGCTGGTCCAGATGATGGCGCAGAAGGTTCATGGCGCCCGTTCGATCACGGCAGCCAGCCCCTCGCATCTGGCGCTGGCCTGCGCCGAGCATTGGGCGATGATCGCCGCGCTCGAGGCCGGCGACCGGGCGAGGCTGGTCCAGCTCTGCCGCGACCATCTCGGCCCCTCCCGCGACGCCTATATCGCCGCCGTGGAGCAGAGGCAGGGCCGCGATCAGGCTCGATAGGGGGGCTTTGGCCGGGGGGCGGGTGACAATGTCCGGAACTGCCTTTTCTGACGTTGGGTACGTCCGCTTTTCGGCCATTCAATTTGGCGAAGACGAGGCTGATCTTCAGCACTGGAGGTCACTATGATCATGAGCCGGGAGGTGTTGCGGACTCGGGCCCCGCTCGCGTCCATAGACGAGCCGCGAAAATTCGTCGATCTACGTGGGGGATCGGTTCAAGCGGACAACATCAGGGCCAGCGGTCATATCGTGCCGCGCAAACAGGCCGGAGACATGACAATGCCCTTCGTCACACACGAGCCGGACACCGAAGTGCTCTGCAAGACCACCGGGCCCTACGCGCCCGAGAACGATCATGGGCTTGCCTTCGATGATCCGGCCCTCGGCATCGCCGAGGCTCTGCCCCTGTCCTCGCTGCCCCTCTCCGACAAGGATCGCAAGCATCCGCGGCTCGCCGAGATGCTGCGGTTTTTCGACTGATGGGTCTGCGCATCGTCGTCACCGGTTGGACCGGCCAGGTCGTCCGCGCCATGCTGGAGCGCGTGCCGGCCGGTGTTGAAGTCGTCGCGCTCCGCCGCCCGGATCTGGATCTCGCCATCCCCAAAATGATCGCGCCAGCACTGCGCGCGGCCAGGCCCCATGTCATCGTCAATGCGGCGGCCTATACGGCGGTGGACCAGGCTGAGAGCGAACCCGACCTCGCCATGCGCGTCAACGGCGAGGCGGCCGGTGAAGCGGCGCGCGCGGCTGCCGCACTTGGCGTCCCCGTCATCCAGATCTCGACCGACTACGTCTTCGACGGGGCGCTCGATCGGCCCTATCGCGAGGACGACGCGACCGGGCCGATCTCAGCCTATGGTGCCAGCAAGCTGGCTGGCGAGCGGGCGGTCGCGGCCGCCTCGGACAACCACGCGATCCTGCGCACGGCCTGGATCTACAGCCCCTTCGGCAAGAATTTCGTCAAAACCATGCTGCGCCTGGCCGAAACAACCGACGAGGTCGGCGTGGTCGCGGACCAGCATGGCTGCCCGACCAGCGCGCTCGACATCGCCGACGCCGTCCTGGCGGTGGCGCGCAATCTGGTCGCCCGCCCCCAGGACGAAACACTGCGCGGCATCTTTCACATGAGTGCTGCGGGGGAAGCGGTCTGGGCCGATGTCGCCGAGGCGATCTTCGCAGACCGGGAGCGGCTCGGCGGCAAGTCGGTCGCGGTCAAGCGCATCGCCACGACGGATTACCCGACGCCAGCGCGGAGGCCGGCCAATTCACGGCTCGACTGCGGCAAGCTCGCTGCGCGGCACGGCGTTACGCTTCCCGCATGGCGCGGCTCGCTGGCGACCTGCGTCGAGCGTCTCCTCAAGGATCAGGGATAGACCACGTCCAACTGCGGCGGATGAGCCTCACGCACCATGGCGATCTCCGCCGTGACGCGGAAGAAGCGGGCGATCTCGCAGATATCGCCGTGCTCGGCCGGGGCGTCTTCCCTGACGAGATCGAACGATTGCCGACGCGATTGGCGCCAAATGGCAAGACCCGGCGGCCGGGCAATGCGCGAAATGATCTGGACAGGTTTCGTCTGCTGATCGGACAGCGATCGATCGGATGAAGGCTTCGACTGTCAGGCCGTGCCGACTGGTCAAAGCCCCGCCCGAGATTCGCCCGATGTCTGGTTGCCTGACGGCCGGAGGATCGATGGAGCGCGATATGGCTGAGATCGCGATGGTCGCCGTGGGATCGGTTGTCTATTCGCTGACCTGCTGGGTCGCCCTAGCGCCCCGTCGCAGATGAGCGGCCGATGCTTCGGCTTGGACCCGTTCTTCTGGCTGGACCGGTTCTTGTGGCCGCAAGGCCCCGATGCCCGGTAAACGAAGGCGAACAGCCAGGCTCACCCACCCATCTCGGGGACATGAAGGGGCTTGGGCACCAGTTTGATGCCGTTCTCCGCCAGCACGATCCGCACCTTGGACAGGATCGCCTTGCGGATCTGGAATTGACGCCCGGCCCGGGCCTTGTATTTGGCGCGGATCACCAGAGTGCCTTCCTCGAGCGCTGCAATGCCCTGGCTCTTGAACGGCTCAAGCAGATCGGCGTTCAGCTCCGGATCCGCTTCGATCTCCTGCCCGATCTTCTTGAACAGTTTCCGCACGGCTTCGACATCGGTGTCCAAGGCAACCCGGAACATCATCTTCTCGATGACCCATTCGCGGCTGAAATTCTGGATCTTCCCGATCTGCCCGAAGGGAATGGTCGCAACCGGACCACGCGGGTGCCTCAAGGAGACCGATCGCAACGAAATTCTCTCGACAGTGCCCTTGGCTCCCGAGGTCTCGATATATTCGCCCAGGCGGAAGGCATCATCGACGAGGAAAAACAGACCGGCCACCACATCCTTGACCAGTGTCTGGGAGCCCAGCCCGATCGCCAGGCCGAAGATCGAGAGGCCGGTGATCAGTGGCCAGACATTGATGCCGAGCATCACCAGGACGGTCAGAGCCCCCAGCGTCAGGAGCGCGGCCTTGGTGAGGCCCACGAGCAATGGGCCGACAGTGGTCAGCCGCGTGCCGATCATGGCGGCGGGGACCTGCGGATCGCCCGGCGTTTGAGGTCTGATGCGCGCGGCCATGATGGCCACCCAGTTCCAGCAGAAGGCAATGACCAGCACGAGCATCAGGATCTCGCCAGCTTTCAGCAGGACGGTGCCCCGCGGAATGCCGACGACATCCAGGATCGGCAGGAGCCAGAGCGTGGCCAAGACCGCGAGAATCGATGCCGCGACCACGATGCGGAAGGTGCGCCACAGCGCGCCCGCCAGTTCTCCGCCCTGCGAGCGAACCGCCTGCCAGCCGCGTCTTTCGATGGCGACGTCGAGATGAGGACCGGCGAGAACCAGAAGAAGCGAAAGCAGCAACAATCCGCCCCGCGTCGGCCTTCCGATCGTTAGGTCCAGCTGGATGAAGAGGAAGGCGGCGATGACGACCGCCACCACCAGCCCGGGCCAGAGCGCGGCGAGCCTCCGGCGGAGCGATCCTGCCCCGCTGCCGAATGACAGAACCCTGGTCACCAGCCCGCGATGACGAAGATACGCGGCTGCGACCAGAATGGTGAACGGCAAGGACACCGCGAATGTCGCGAAGAGATCGCGTAGCGGATCGGCCGCATTCCATATGCGCAGACAGGCAAGGACCACCAGGCCGCCGGCCGCGATGCCGATGGCGACCGCGAGATCGCGTCGCCAAGGCCAGAAGATCGACCTGCGACCGGTGGCCAGCGGGAAACAGATCATTGTCGCCACGGCCGAGATCACGACGCAGTTGAGCAAGGCGCGGCGGAGCACCGTATCGGAGATGAGACCGAGGAGCAGGACCCAGGCCGCCAGCACCGCGAGCAAGGCGGCCGCAAACCAGGCGGCCCCGAACAGAAGCGGCCGGGCCTTCACTTTGCCGATGATCGCGCTGGCAAAAGCTGCCGTTGCGACAGCGGCAATCAGGCAAACCGCTGCAATGCCGAGAGCCAGCAGCGCGGGACGATAGCCGGCGGCCTCCAGACCTTGGACGAAATCGTGCCACGCACCGCCGGACGAGAGCCAGCCCGACAGCCTCCTCGTCAGACCGTCCTCGATCAGCATGGAGAACCGATGGAGCATCCCGGATGCAACCTCGAGCTCGTCGGTCGTTGAAACAGCAGCCATGGTCTCAGTCTCGCGTGGAAGTCGACGACACCAGTCCGTCCAAGCCAGACAATTGTCCGGTACGGAGAACGTTCTGAACGCCTTGCAAGGGAGGGACGCCCCGATACTGCCGGGATAGGGCTGCGGCCTTCGCGGCGCAATCCGGCATAGGGCTTGCCCCCCTGGCCTGGCGCGGGGGCCACCTGCTGTCGATCCTGAGAACCGTCGCGCAGGAGACTGTGTCGGCAGACTGCGGAAAGGCGAGATCGCGCGCCGTTGCGCCTGACATTGCTGCTTGTCCCCTGCCGTGCCGGCTCCTGCGTGAGCGCTCCGGCTCGCTGCAGCACGCAATCGCGGACGAATCGGCCCGCGAGTCCCGCGGCGGGCATTTCGTGCGTGGACAGCCTGCCCGTCTTGCCATTTCGCGCCAATCGCGACCGATCGAACACGGCAGCAAACCGGCCCATCTGGCGCAGGCCTGCGCCGGGCAGGGGGCGATGATCGCAGCGTTCGAGGCCGGCGACCGGGCAGGGCTGGTCGAGCTCTGCCGCGACCAGCCCGGCCCCTCGCGCGACGCCTCTATCGCCGCAGTCGAGCCACGGCAGGGCCGCGATCAGGCGCGATAGGGGGCTCGACCAGGAGAAGCGTCGGCGCGAAACCCCTAGACGGCAAAGCGCTCGCTGCCCTGATGCCATTCGTGCGGTTCCGCTGGCTTGACGGAGCCTCCAAGAAGACAGCCGACCGGCCTGTCATCGGCAAATCCCAGGCGCACGCCGATCTCGGACAGGGAACCCATGGCCCGCCCTTGAAGAATGGTGATGCGCTGGCTGTCGCGACCCACCAGCCCGTTCCTGAGCAAGCCGAAGGCCAGGGCCGCAGCCGCGATGCCGGTTGCTGCATCCTCGGGATAGCCTGAGGATTTCGGGAATTGCCGCGCCTCGAAACGCCGCGCGCCCCGATCCTCGATCGCGTAGGGATACAGGCCCGTGGAGCCGATGCGCCCGCAGCAGTCTTCCGTCCGCCTCATGTTCAACGAGAGGCCATTCAGAAGCGCGGTGCTTTTCATGGGGATGAGCGTCTTGACGCGCGATGTCACCGCATTCTGGATGGGAAGGTCGAGGAGATCACGGCGCGAGAGGTTGAGGGTCGCCAGAACCTCCTCCTCCTCGGCCGCTGTCAGGTCGACGACCTTGCCGGCCGGCTGGCTGATCTCGACCGACGGGTCATCGGGATCCGTCAGATCGACATAGCCGGTCACCGGCCCGCTGCGCGTCTCGATGCGCAGCTGATCGGCCTGGAGCCTGCCAGCCATGGCGAGGCACCACAGCGCGCCGATCGTGGCGTGCCCGCACATTTCCATCTCGTGGCGCGGCACCCAGAAGCGGAAGGCATAATCGAAATCGGCACTGGAGCCTGGCAGGACGAAGCCGGATTCGTGGCCGAAGCGCTGGGCCTCCGCCTGCATTCTTTCGTCGGGCCATCCCGACGCATCGATCGCGATCGGGCAAGGATTCCCGCCGCTTCCCCTATGGGTGAAGACGTTGACAAGCCTGATGTCGTTCATCGTTGCAGCCCCGATCGCGTCATGGACGGCGCGACGGCGTCGACGGCGGCAGTCCCGGAGCCGACCGGAAATGTCTGCGTCAGATCCGAACCAATGACGAAGTCTGTTGGTTGAGCGCCCTGCATCGCATGTCCTCCCCTGGCTCTTGAAGCATCCCGCCAGGATAAGGGGCGGGGCGGCCCTCGCGCGACCGAGCGGGCCTCAAGACTTGTCGGATCGGGCCAGGTCCCGCCGCGCGGTCGTGGGTGTCAGGCCGGTCAGGCGCTTCATCGCCCGCGCCAGGGCGGAGCCGGATTCGAAGCCGACGCGCCAGGCGATCTCGCCAATGGGAAGCGTGGTCTCGACCAGCAGCTCCTGCGCCTGCCTGATCCGCTCATGGTCCTGGAAGGTGGCGATCGAGAAGCCTGTCTTGTCGCGGAACAAGCGTGTTGCATGGCGTCTGGACAAGCCGAACCTGTCGGCGATGAGGTCGAGCGGCAGGTCCTTGCTGGCGTTCTGGCTGATGAACGACCTGATCTCCGAAACCAGCATCTCGCCATGACCCTCCGGGCGCGCGCCGGACAGTTCATCGCTTCGCTCGATCTGCGCGAGGCAATTGATCAGCAATGCCGCAGCGAGGTGGCTGCGCGTGACCTGCGCAACGGCGTCATCGGCCTGCCCACTCTGGCACAGCCCGCGAAGCGACCGGATCTCGGACGTCATTGGGAAAAAGCCTGTTCGTCCGAGCTTGCCGCGCACACGATGCAATGAGCCGATGCGGGCCTCGATCTTCGCCAGTTGTCCATCTGCAGCGTAGATCGCCACATGGCGATGGACCGGCCGGGCTGCCGAGGTCTGGTGCGCGAGGCCCGGCGGAACGACGACGAAACGGTCCTCGCTCAGCCAGGCGCCGGATTGTCTGGACTCGTCGCGGAAATCGACCGCTCCGACATGCGGCAGGAATATCATCAGGCAGTCGTGCCAATGCCACGGCATGCGGTATTCGGAGCCGCCGCCCATCAGCGTCAATTGCTCTTCGCCATCGGCAAGCAGCGCGCCCACCGCGGAGCTGTCCCGAAGCTGTTGGATCGACCGGAGCATGTTTGCATGCCTAGCATCAGAAGCGAGATCAGAGAATGATTGGCTCCTGCACTTGCGTTCGGCAAGCACCGGCGGTCTCTGCGCGCGAGCCCGACAGGAATATCCCCCAGGGGGCGTAAGGGGGTTTGGAGACGATCCGCCTTGCCACTCGATTTCGAAAGCGATGACCCACAGCGAAGAAACCATCGACAGCGCGAAACGCGATGGCATCGGGATCGCCAAGCTCCGTTAGCCGTGCTCACGGCTAGGCCTTGGGGCGCAAAGCCGACTCCGTCGTTGGACGAACGGACAAAGGCAAGCATCGCGAATTTCGAAGCGCACAAGCAAACGTCGATCAGTCTGCAATAATTGCCGATTCTTCTGAGTAAAATTCGGCCATTCTGCCGTTCGCCTTGTAGTAGCCTCCCGAAGGCTGGGGCTGTCGATATCCGGCGATTGCGGATGACGGCGGCCTTCAGCGGCCTCTATGGCGCGAATGCAATCTCGGGAGAAGGCTGTGCAGAATACCGATAAGATTTGGACGATCGTCGATTCAAAGCAGGCGGACTACATCGAGTTGAGCGACCGCGTCTTTGAAATGCCCGAACTCAACTACCGCGAGGTCAAGTCGGCTGCGGCCCACGCCGAGCAGCTTCGGCGCGAGGGATTTCGCGTGGAGACGAGCATCGCCGGATTGCCGACCGCCGTCATGGGCGAGGCGGGAGAGGACGGCCCGGTGATCGCCATCCTCGGCGAGTACGACGCGCTGCCTGAGCTCTCGCAAGCCCCCGGCATGTCCGAGCATCAACCGCTTCCGGACCAGCCGGCCGGCCATGGCTGCGGCCATAACCTGCTGGGGGCCGGCGCCATGCTGGCGGCCGCGGCGGTCAAGGATTTCCTCGCGGAGCGTGGGCTCAAGGGCCGCGTCCGCTACTATGGCTGCCCGGCGGAAGAAGGTGGGGCAGGCAAGGCGTTCATGGTCAAGGAGGGCGCCTTCAAGGACGTCGACATCGCGATTTCCTGGCATCCCGCGGATTTTGCGGCGGTGACGGCAGCCTTATCCCTGGCCAACACGACGATCGACTTCGAGTTTTCCGGGCGCGCCAGCCATGCCGCCGCTTCTCCGCATCTCGGCCGTTCAGCGCTCGACGCCGCCGAGTTGATGAATGTCGGCGTCAACTACATGCGCGAGCACATGCCGAGCGATGCGCGCATCCACTACGCGTATCTCGAAGCAAGCGGCATCGCGCCGAACGTTGTCCAAGCCAAGGCCAAGCTCCGATATGTCGTGCGGGCGACGATGGTCTCCCAGGTCCATGAACTCCTCGCCCGGGTCCGGAAAATCGCCGAAGGAGCGGCACTGATGACGGAGACCACGGTCACCAGCGAAGTCGTCAGCGCGATGAGCAGCTTGCTGGCGAACACGCCCCTGGAGGATGCCATGCAGCGCAATTTCGATCGGCTTGGCCCGCCTCCGTTCGATGCAGACGACGTCGCCTTCGCCAGGCGCATGCAGAAGTGCGTGACGCCCGCGCATATCGAAAGCGCATTTCGCCGCTCGGGATTGCCGGTGACGGATTTTCCCCTGTGCAACGCGATCGCACCCAAGGAGGTGCCGGGGCCGCGTATGATGGGCTCGACCGATGTCGGTGATGTCTCCTGGGCCGTGCCGACGGTACAGGCGCGGGGCGCGACGTATACGATCGGCACGCCGGGGCATTCCTGGCAGTTGACGGCCCATGGTCAATCGCCGCTGGCGCACAAGGGCATGGTTCACGTTGCGAAGGTCATGGCGGGCGTAGCCGCGGACGTGCTCGTCGAACCGGGATTGCTGGAAAAGGCCAAGGCCGACTTCGAGGAGCGCCTGGTCCGGACGCCCTATAAGGCGCTCCTGCCAGACGACGCCAAGCCACCTTTCCACATGTTCTGACGAATGGAGGGCCATGGCCCGGCCGACGAATGGTCGGGCCATGGCCGCGAGCTCGCGCTAGCTCACCGAGCCTCCTAAGTCCCACGATCGCCTGTGCCGCGACGGCATTCTGGGGGGCGCTTGCGGACCGCGCGCGACTATCTCGCACAGGCCCTCTTTGGAGATAGAAGCATGTTCACTCATGTCATGATCGGCAGCAACGACCTGGAGCGGGCTAGAGATTTCTACGACGCCACATTCGCCGCGTTAGGAGGCGAGCCTGGCGAGATAGATGCCAGAGGCCGGCTGATCTATGCCCACAAGGGCGGTCGGCTGATGATCACGAAGCCGATCGACGGCAATCCAGCGACCGCGGCCAACGGTGGGACTATCGGTATCGCCGCTGCGAGCCGTGACCATGTTCTCGCGTGGCATAAGGCCGGCACCACGCATGGTGGGACGGCGATCGAGAGCCCACCCAGCGAGCGCCCGAACGGAGCCTTCGTCGCCTACCTTCGCGATCCGGACGGAAACAAGCTCACCGCGCGCTCTCAGCCGACGAAGTAACACAACTGGCAACAGCCGCTCCCAAGATCATCCCGCTTTTCGGGAAATCCGCCGGCAAGCGGACGGTCCAATCTCGGCCTCTCCTTTCGGGTCAATCGGCCCGACAGAAAGCGGACCTCCCCGCAGTCCCAGATGGGTCGCGAACGGAATTCAGGCGAGACGATTTGCAATCTCTGCTTCCAGGCCACCAGCCAGAGTCTGCTCCTGGCGCAGCCTCGGAGCGGCCCCGTGACAACAACGGGCTCAGCTCTGGGCCGAACGACTGGACCTCAGAGCCCGAACAGCCTCTCGAAGAAATTCTTCTGGCGCTTGGTGCGCTGCCGGGGTTGGCCCTTGCCGCTTTCATTGGCGTAGCGCGGATCCTGTCCGGCGCCGGCCACGCCCGCCAGGCCGACCGGCTTCTGGTCCTTGAGGGCGATCTTCATGAAATTGTGCCAGATATCGGTCGGCAGGTTGCCGCCGGATACGCCCTTGGTGGGTGTGCTGTCGTCGTTGCCGAGCCAGACGCCGGCAACCAGATTGCCGGTGAAGCCCACGAACCAGGCGTCCTTGTAGTCGTTGGTGGTGCCGCTCTTGCCGGCCATGGGCCAGCCGGGCATCCGCGCCCTTTGGGCCGTGCCGATGACGAAGACGTTGTGCAGCATCGCGTTCATCATCGCATCGGTGCCTGGATCGATGATCCGGCCCGCATCGTCCGGCGCCGGGCGGCTGAAGATCGGCTTGCCATCCGCAGCCTTCACCTCGGTGATCAMGTAGGGCACGACCCCGAAGCCCCCGTTGGCGAAGCTGGCATAGGCGCCGACGAGCTCGAGCGGCGTGACTTCGGAGGTTCCGAGCGCGATCGTGGGGTCGGCCTGGAGCGGCGAGGCAATGCCGAGGCGCTGTGCCGTTTGCACGACGGACTGAGGACCGACCTCCATGGTGAGTTTCACCGCCACCGTGTTGAGGGAGAGGGCGAGAGCATTGCGCAGGGTGATCGGCCCGCGATAGCCGCGGTCATAGTTCTCGGGCTTCCAGCCGTTGATGTTGACCGGCGAATCCGAGCGCACGGTGTCGGGGCGAAGCCCCCGCTCGAGCGCCGTCAGATAGACGAAGGGCTTGAAGGCCGAGCCCGGCTGGCGGCGGGCGGAGGTCGCCCGGTTGAACTGGCTCGTCTCGTAGTTGCGGCCACCCACCAGCGCTGTCACGGCCCCGTCCGGCCGCATCGCCACGAAGGCGCCCTGGCTCACATTGAATTTCTGGCCCTTGGCGTCGAGTTCGTCCACGAGCACCCGCTCGGCCGCCGCCTGCAGGGCTGGCTCGAGGGTGGTCGAGACCACGATGTCGGAATCGATGGCGCCGACGGTGTCGTCGAGCGCTTCCATCACGTAGTCGGCGGCATAATTGGCGGAGCCGGCCGCCTTGGGACGCACGATCTGCGCCGGTGCGCCAAGAGCCGTGCTGGCCATGTCGGGGGTGATGAAGCCGAGCTCCTTCATCGCCGCGATGACGCGTTCGGCGCGGGCCTGTGCGGCTTCCCGGTTGCGGCTGGGGGCCAGGCGCGAGGGGGACTGGACGAGGCCGGCCAGCAGGGCGGCTTCCGACAGCGACAGGTTGCGGGCCGACTTGCCGAAATAGCGCTGCGCCGCGGCCTCGACACCATAGGCACCGGCGCCGAAATAGACCCGGTTGAGATAGAGTTCGAGAATCTGGTCCTTGCTGTAGCTGCGCTCCAGCCAGAGCGACAGGATCGCTTCCTGGATCTTGCGCGAGACCGTGCGCTCCTGGGTCAGGAACAGGTTCTTGGCGAGCTGCTGGGTCAGCGTCGAGCCGCCCTGGAGGCCTCCGTCATGGGCCAGATTGCGGTAGGCTGCGCGGAGAAGGCCCATCAGGTCGATGCCCCAATGGTCGTAGAAGCGCCGGTCCTCGATGGCGACGAAAGCCTTGGGCAGGGAGGGCGGCAGCTCCCCCAGCGAGACCTCGCGGCCGCCCGTCTCGCCGCGATTGGCGAGAGGCGAGCCGTCGCTCGCCAGGATGGCGATGTTCGGGGGCCGTTTCGGCACCGTGAGCTGGCTGAGCGGAGGCAGCTGCGCGGCGTAGTAGGCGACGCCGCCGCCCAAGAGGATGACGCCGCCCAGGCAAAGCACGAGCCCGGCACAGGCCAGCTTTCTCAGGACCAAGCCGCCGCCCACGCGCCGGGCCTTCCCGGGCTGGCTGGACGCATCAGCGCTGACCTGAGAGGCCGGCCCGCGCGCCGTGGTCTCACCCTCCCGATCCTCGGAGGAGGGGCGAAAATCCAGCTCATGCGCGTCCGTCGCCAGCGCGTCGACAAGCGGCTCGCGCCGGTCAGATCCGTTCGCCACCTGTGGTCAGCCCCCAATCCGTGCAGCCGGTGCCATCGGGCGCTTCTGACATCGGGTCTTGGCGCAACTAAGACCAGCAGACAAAGCGCTCTGTCGCCATCTCCGTGCCAGCGCGATGTCGCCGGGCGCGCGTCCGCCCGGAGAGCGAGAACCTAGTCGTCCCATCTGATCGCCGCGCGTCCGCTGGTGATGTCCCTGACCAGTTTGGAGACCAGATCGGCCTCCAGCTTTGGAACCGACACCGACAGCACTGCGCCGGTATCCGTGAAGACCTGATCGCGCAGCTGCACCCCCGGCAGATCACCAAGCCGCGCCTGGACGCGCGCCAGATCGCCGAACGCGCAGGTGATCGTCACTGATGCCGCCTCGACCAGCGCCACCGTCTCGGCCGCGCGCAAGCAGAGGGCGGCCGTGCCGCCATAGGCGCGGATCAAGCCGCCGCTGCCGAGCAGGACCCCGCCGAACCAGCGCGTCACGACAACCGCGACGCCGTCCAGCGCTTGCCCGTCGATGGCCGCGAGTATCGGCTTTCCCGCTGTGCCGCTCGGTTCTCCGTCATCGTTGAAGCGATAGCCTTGTCCGCAACGCCAGGCCCAGCAATTGTGATTGGCCGCCGGGTCCGAGTGGGCAGCGATGAACTCCTTGGCTGCCGCCTCATCCGCAACGGGAGCGGCGGTCGCAATGAAGCGGCTCTTCTTGATCTCCTGCCGGAATGAGTTGAGCCCAAGGAGTGTGAAGCGGTTTTCCATGCGCTCATGTACCGGCTCAGGAGCACCCTGGGCAAAGCCAATGACAGATCTCCGCCTGGGCGCGACCGGGACTGGTGCGTCACCCATGGCAGCAAGGCCGACCGCGCGTTAGACTGAAGCCGGCCCATCGATCGGGCTGGCCGAGGCCGGTGCGAAGCTTCGGACCGGGGGCGCGGACAACGTCTCTGCCGCCGGCGCAAAGGAGTGTGGGGCCTGATGGACCGCTTCGATGCGATGCAGGTTTTTCTGGCGGTCGTCGATGCCGGCAGCCTGTCTGCGGGAAGCCGCAAGCTGAACGCGCCGCTGCCGAGCGTCAGCCGGAAAGTCGCGGAGCTCGAGCGCCATCTCGGTACGCGCCTGCTCGTCCGGACCAGTCGGAATGTCCAGCTCACCGATGCGGGGCGCGACTATGTCGATGCGGCACGCCAGATCATCGCACAGACCGTCCACGTCTCCGCCTTAACCCCTGAGGAGAACCGCCATGCCTGGTCCGCACCCGTTGATCGGCCGCAGGAGCTTCATCGCATCAACCGTCGTGGGAACGATCGGCGCGATGCTTCCCGCCGTGAGCGCGACCGCAGCGCCCTCTCCCTCGCGCTCGCCGCAGGAGAGCGCGGCCGCAGACCCGAAGGCGAGCGGCGACAGTTCGATCCGGCCATTCCGCTACCACGCGACCGACGAAGAACTCGCCGACCTGAAGCGCCGCATCAAGGCGACGAAATGGCCCGAGCGCGAGAACGACCCGACCCAGGGCGTCAGCCTCTCGAGCATCGAGAAGCTCGCCGCGTATTGGGCGGACCAGCATGACTGGCGAGACGTCGAAGCACGGATCAACAGCTACCCGAACTTCGTCACGACGATCGACGGGGTGGATATTCACTTCATCCAGGTGAAGTCGAAACACCCGAACGCGCTGCCGGTGATCGTCACGCATGGTTGGCCCGGGTCGATCATCGAGCAGCTGAAGATCATCGACCCGCTCACTGATCCGACCGCTTTTGGCGGCACTGCAGCCGATGCCTTCGATGTCGTGATCCCGTCGCTGCCGGGCTATGGCTTTTCCGGCAAGCCGGCCGTCAACGGCTGGGATCCGCAGCATGTCGCACGCGCCTGGGCGGTGTTGATGCAGCGGCTCGACTACACGCGCTATGTCGCGCAAGGCGGCGATTGGGGCAATGCGGTCACCGAGCAGATGGCGCTACAGCGCCCGGCCGGGCTGGCCGGGATCCACACCAACATGCCGGCGACCGTTCCCGCCGAGATCGCCCCGCTGCTTCCCAACGGCCCCGAGCCCGCGGGCCTGGATGCCGAGGAAAAGCATGCCTGGGACCAGCTCGTCGATTTCTATGCGAACGGGCTCGGCTACGCGCAGGAAATGGCGGGCCGGCCGCAGACTCTCTACGCGCTGGCGGATTCGCCGGTGGGGCTGGCGGCCTGGATCATCGACCACGACATCCGCAGCTATAACCTCATCGCGCGCGTCTTCGATGGCGCGAAGGAGGGCCTGACCCGGGACGATATCCTCGACAACATCACGCTGTACTGGCTGACGAACACGGCGGTCTCCTCGGCGCGGCTGTATCGGGAAAGCAAGCTCGCGTTCTTCGCGCCCAAGGGTGTGCCGCTGCCGACCGGCGTCAGCGCATTCCACGACGAGATCTACCAGGCGCCGGAAAGCTGGACGCGCAAGGCCTATCCGAACCTGGTCTTCTACAGGCGCCACGACACGGGCACGCATTTCGCGGCCTGGGAGCAGCCGCAAGCCCTGACGGACGATCTGCGCGCGACATTCCGCTCGCTGCATTGAGGCGTCGCACAAAGTGCACGGTTCCGGCCGCGGGCTTCTGCCGAGCCTGCGGCCGGAACGCATCCCCAGAACTGGCATCGCCCCCACGGCGGAATCCAGGCCAAGACACCCATCAGCAGACTCGCTCTCGACGAGGACAACCTGTTGACGCTCCACAGCTAGATCATCGGACCGGACACGATTTCCGGTCCGATGATCCAGCCCTTCGGCGAAGAGCGGTTGCACCTTGAGACGGCGAGGGGGCTCGTCGACGCGCCGTTGGGTCAGGCGCCGCCATGCGTCCGGATCGCGTCCGCCAGCCGGGTCGCGCTGAGCGAGAGCGGCCGGGATTTGACCCAGAGCAAGCCGATCCGGCGCTCGATGCTGGGCGCCGTGATCGGCACCATGGCCAGGTCCGTGCTCCGGAACATCGCAAAGGTCATCGATGGCAGCGCGGTGATGCCGAGGCCGGCCGCCGCGAGGGCTGCCGCAGAGGGGATCTGGTCGACTTCGTATCTCGGCTCGATCGACAGGTTGCCGTGGACGAACCCGGCATCGGTGAGCCTGCGCACCGACGAAGCCGGCGAGATCGCGATGAAGTCATGGCCGGCGAGGTCCGCCCAGGTCACGCTCTCGCGCGTGGCGAGGCTGTGCTGGCGGTGACAGACCAGGTGCATGCGGTCCGACGTCACCGGATCGAAGGCGAAGGCGCCGAGCGAGGCCGGGTGGCCGACGATCGCGAGGTCCACGATACCGTCCTCCAGCAGCTCCGTCGCCCGGTCCTGGGGCGCGTCGCGGATCTGGACATCGATACCGGGGAAGCTGCTGCGAAAGGCGCGGATCGCCGGGGGTAGCAGCGTGCAGACCACGGATGGAAGTGCGGCGATCGAGACCCGGCCGTGCACGCCTTCGTTCCGGCTGGCGATCGCCTCGAAGGTCTGGTGCAGACTGCGCACGGCATCGCGCGCGCTGGCGACGACGTGCCGCCCTTCATAGGTCAGCGTCAGCGCGCGCGTCGTCCGGTGCACCAGCCGATAGCCGAGCTCGGCCTCGATGCGCTTCAGCGTCTCGCTGACGGAGGGCTGCGTGATGCCCAGGCGCTCGGCCGCGGCCGTGAGATTCAGCGTTTCGCCGATCGCGACCAGGATCTCCAACTGCCGGATTGTCAGATTCATGGCGCCTCGGTGGTCGATCGGCCGGGCCGGCGGTCTGTCGCCTCCCGTGCAGCTCAGTCATAGGCTCGTCCTATGGAATAATGAATTCCCATTATTTGACTTTCTGAATGCGTCGCCACCAATGCATCAGGCGCGGCCATGGGCCGGGCTGGCGGCAACGGATGGGTTCGGCATGGCGACACAGGTTCGGATCGGTGCTGCGGCGGGCTTTGCCGGCGACCGATCGGATTCGGCCGGGCCGGTGATCGAAGCCTTGGCGCAGCATGACGGGCCCCGTTTCCTGATCTTCGAGACGCTGGCCGAACGCACGCTGGCGCTCGCGCAGATCGACCGGATCGCCAATCCCGCCCGCGGCGAGGTGCCCGCGCTCGAGCGCCTGCTGCGCCCGGCTCTCGGGGACGCCGCCCGGCACGGCATCAGGATCATCGGCAATTTCGGCGCGGCCAATCCGCGGGCCGCTGCCGCGAAAATCCGCAGCTGGGCCGCAGAGGCCGGATATCCCGGCCTGAAGATCGCGGTGGTCGAGGGCGATGACCTTCTCGGCCTGATGAGCCCGGCCGAATTCACCGCCTGCGAGAGCGATGGCACGATCCTGGCGCGGGCGCCCGAGATCATCGCCGCCAATGCCTATCTCGGCGCGGCCCCGATCGCCGAGGCCCTGTCGCGCGGCGCCGACATCGTCGTGACCGGGCGCGTCGCCGACCCCGCTTTGGTGCTGGGGCCGCTGATCCACAGCTTCGGCTGGGTCTGGGACGATTGGGACCGGCTCGCCGCCGGCATCCTGGCGGGGCATCTGCTCGAATGCGGGTCGCAGGTCACGGGCGGCTATTTCGCCGATCCGGGCATCAAGGACGTGCCGGGCATGGACCGGATCGGCTATCCGATCGCCGAGGTCGAGGCCGATGGCAGCTTCGTCGTGACCAAGCCGGACGGCACCGGCGGGCTGGTCGACCGGCGCACGGTTACCGAACAGATCCTCTATGAAATCCACGATCCGGCCGCCTATCTGACGCCCGATGTCGTGCTCGACCTGACTGAGGTCGAGATCGAGCAGGTCGGCCCCGACCGGGTGCGCGTCACCGGCGCCAGGGGCCACCCGCTGCCGCCCACACTGAAGGCGACGATCTGCGTCGATGGCGGCCATCTCGCCGAGGCCGAAATCTCCTATGCCGGCCCCAATGCCGGGGCGCGCGCGAAGCTCGCAATCGAGACCGTGCAGCTTCGGATGCGCCGCTTCCATCCTGCTCTCGCCATTCGCGTCGATCTGATCGGCGCCGTCAGCGTCTTCGGAGACAGCGCGGGCTCCGGCATTTCCGACCTCGTCTGGGACAGGCTGCCGACCGATCTGCGCATCCGCTTCGCCGCCGAGAGCGATGATCGTGCTGCCGCCGAGTGCCTGCTGGACGAGGTCGAGGCGTTGTACTGCGCCGGGCCGGCGGGCGGGGGCGGGGTGCGCAAGCGGCTGACGCCGCGGCTGCGCAGCGCGTCCTGCCTGGTCGCGCGCGACAGGGTCACGCCCCGCGTCAGCTTCCTGGAGGAGGCGGCATGATCGAGCCGATCCGCACGCCGCTCCATGCGCTTGCCCATGCCCGCTCCGGCGACAAGGGCAACCGCCTGAATATCGCGCTGGTCTGCCGCCACCCGGCGCTCTTCCCGGTGCTGGCCGCAGAGCTCACGGCCGATCTGGTGGCGGAGATCTTTCGGGCGAGGGCGCCCTCCCGGGTCGTGCGCTACGAACTGCCCCGGCTGGCTGCCTTCAATTTCGTCCTCGACGATGTTCTGGACGGCGGCGTCAATGCCAGCCTGGGCCTCGACGGCCATGGCAAGACCCTGTCCTTCCTGCTGCTCGCGGCCTCCGTCCCGGTCCCCAAGGCCGTGCTGAACGCTGTCGCCGACGAGACCCCGATCCTCGCTTCGACCCGCCATCCCCAAACTCCTGGAGGCCCGCGATGAGCGCCCAGCCCGTCGTCGATCATCTGCTCGCCCGGCACGATGCCGTACTGGACCGGCTGAATGCCTTCCTGAGGCTGCCGAGCGTCAGCACCGATCCGGCCTATGCGCAGGGCATGCAGGACACGAGGACGTTCCTGCTCGATTGGCTCAGGGAGATCGGGCTGTCGGATGTCCAGCTGCTCGATGGCGGCGGCCAGCCGGCGGTCTATGGCACCTGGCTCGGCGCGCCCGGCGCCCCCACGATCATCATCTACGGCCATTACGACGTGCAGCCGCCCGATCCGCTGGCGCTCTGGAAGACGCCGCCCTTCGAGCCGACGACCCGCGACGGCCGGCTCTATGCGCGCGGCGCGTCGGATGTGAAGGGCTCGACCACGATCGCCATCGAGACGGTCGCGGCCTTCCTGGCGGTCAAGGGCCGCTGCCCGGTCAATATCAAGCTCTTCATCGAAGGCGAGGAGGAGACCGGCAGCCCGAGCCTGCATGCCATCGTCGCGCGCTATGGCCCGCTGCTCAAGGCCGACGCCATGATCTCCGCCGATGGTGGCCGCGCCAGCCCGACCGTGCCGACGATCAATGTCGGGGCGCGCGGGCTGACCAAGCTCGAACTCGTGGTCCGCACCGCCGACAAGGAGCTGCATTCCGGCCGCTATGGCGGCGCGGTCCGCAACGCCCTGCACGAGCTCGCCGCGATCATCGCGACGCTCCATGACAGGAATGGCGCGATCGCCATCCCGGCGCTGATGGAGGCCGTGCGCCCGCTCAGTGAGCGGGACCGGCAGGACACCGCCGCCCTGCCTTTCGACGAGGCGGCCTTTGTCGGCGATATCGGCGGCATCGCGGCCGGCGAGCCGGGCTACAGCATCCGCGAGAGACTGACGCTGCGCCCCGCCATCGACGTCAACGGCATGTGGGGCGGCTATACCGGCTCCGGCAGCAAGACGGTGATCCCCGACGAGGCGCGCGCCAAGATCACCATCCGCCTCGCACCGGGGCAGGACACCGACCAGGCGGCGCAGGCGCTCCAGGGACATATCCTGGCGGTGGCGCGGCCCGGCGTCGCGGTCAGCTTCGAGGCGATAGGCGGCGGCTCGCCGGCCTCGACGCTGGCTGCCGACCACCCCCTGGTCCAGGCCGCCACGCGCGTCCTGAGGACGACATCGCAGCAGGAGCCGGTCCATGTCCGGCTCGGCGCGACGGTGCCGATCACCGCGATCTTCAAGGAGACGCTCGGTCTCGACACCTTGATGTTCGGCTTCAATCTGCCCGACGAGGACGTGCACGCGCCCAACGAGTTCTTCCATCTGGCGTCGATCCCGCTCGGCCTGCAGGCCTGGCCGATGCTGCTGGAGGAGCTCGGGCGTTTTCCTGCCGCGGCTTTTGGGGCTGACGCTCCGGGCGGGAAGGGCTGAGCCGATGGCCGGGATGATCGTCGCGGCCCAGCCCGAGGCCGTCGAGGCCGGAGCGCTAGTTCTCAGGCGCGGCGGCAACGCCGTCGATGCCGCGATCGCCTGCGCCTTCGTGCAATCCGTCGTCGATCCGCAGATGACCGGCATCGCCGGCTATGGCTCGATGCAGATCTACATGCCCGGCCGCAATGCCCATGAGGTGCTGGAATTCTATGCCCGCAGCCCGTCGGCGACCCGTGCCGACATGTGGCAGGACGCGATCATCGGCGAGGCGCCGGACGGCTTCTCCTTCGTGGTCAAGGGCCATGTCAACGAGATCGGCTATCAGGCCGTCGGCTCGCCGGGCAACCTGAAGGGATACACCACGGCGCTGGCCGAATACGGCACCATGGATCTCGCCGATATCATGCAGCCGGCGATCGATTACGCGCGGGGCGGCTTCAGGATCCGGCCCTACATGCATTACTACATGGCGCTGAACCAGTCGGAGCAGGGGCGGGTGCCCAATGAGGACCTGCTCCGCTTCAGCGCGACCGGCCGGGACCTGTATTTCCGGGCCGATGGCAGCCTGAAGCGCCCCGGCGACACCGTCGCCAATCCCGATCTCGCCCGCACCCTGGAGCGGATCGCGGCAGCCGGCCCCGAGATCTTCTATCGCGGCGAGATCGCCGAGCAGATCGCCGCCGACATGAAGGCGAATGGCGGCCTGCTTGCCTATGAGGACCTGGCGAACTACCAGCTGCGGCGGTCGAAGCCGGTCTGGGGCAGCTATCGCGGCCACCGCGTCGCCAGCGTCCAGCCGCCCGGCGGCGGCGTCTCGCTGATCCAGCTGCTGCATGTCCTCGAGAACTTCCCGCTCGGCGAACTCGAGCATAATGGCGGCGAGCATCTGCGCATCCTGACCGAGGCGCTGATGCGGGTGACGGCCGACAAGGACGCGCATATCGGCGACCCCGATTTCGTCGAGGTGCCGACCGACCGGCTGCTGGCGAAGGACTATGCCGCGACGCTGGCGCAGAGCATCCGCCGGGGCGAGCGCGGCGCCATCGAGCGCTTGAAGCTGAAGCCCGAGGCCAACGACACCACGCAGGTCTGCGTCGTCGACGGCGAGGGCAACGCGGTGACGCTCACCCACACGCTCAATATCCCCAGCGGCGTCATCAGCGATGGGCTGGGCTTCATGTATAACGGGCTGATGAGCGCCTTCGATCCGCGGCCCGGCCGGCCGGGCTCGCTGGCGCCTAACAAGGGCCGCACCAGCTCGCAGATGCCGAGCATCGTCTTCAAGGATGACAGGCCCTTCATCGTCATCGGCGCGCCAGGCGGCACCGCGATCCTGCCGGCGATGGCGCAGGGCATCAGCAACATCATCGATTTCGGCATGCCGGTCTTCGATGCGGTCGCGGCGCCACGGATCAGCGTGACCAGCAACAGCATCGATATCTCGAACCGGATCCCACGCTATGTCGCCGCGGAGTTGGAGCGCCAGAGCTATCGCGTCGCGCGCTCCTACCAGGGCTTCGCCTTCGCGGCGCTGCATGCGGTGCTCGCCGATGCCGGCCGCCTGTCGGCCGGCGCCGACCCGCAGCGCGACGGCATGTGGCTGAGCGGCTGAGCCGGAATGAAGCGGCCAACAGACCTAATTCCAGTCATTCGATCATGAGGACCCCGATGAGCGCATCACTCAAAACCTGGCTTGCGGCGACGCTGCTGACGACGGGGCTCGGCCTCGCTCCTGCACAGGCGGCCCCGCTGCGGATCGCGATCGGCGGCGCCTTCACCTCGATCGACCCGCATTTCTACAATGCCACGCCCAATCATTCCGTCGCGATGCATGTCTTCGACCGCCTGGTCGACCGCGCGCCCGATGTCAGCCTGAAGCCCGGTCTCGCCCTGAGCTGGACGCCGGTCTCCGACACCGTCTGGGAGTTCAAGCTGCGCCCCGGCGTGACCTGGCATGACGGCAAGCCCTTCACCGCCGACGATGTCGCCTTCACCTATCAGCGCGCCCGCAACGTCCCCAACAGTCCCGGTGGCTTCGGCGGCTTCCTGCGCGCCGTGAAGACGGTCGAGGTCGTCGACCCGCTGACGCTGCGCATCGACACCGGCGAGCCGGCCCCCAACCTGCCGCGCGAGCTGGCCTTCGTGCCGATCATCTCGCGCCATGTCGGCGAGAGCGCCACGACCGAGGACTACAATTCCGGCAAGGCCGCCATCGGCACCGGCCCCTATAAATTCGTCAGCCAGACCCCGGGCGACCGGGTCGAGCTCGTCCGCAACGACGCCTGGTGGGGGCCAAAGCAGGACTGGGACAAGGTCACGCTGCGGATGATCACCAATTCCGGTGCACGTGTCGCCGCGGTCCTGGCGGGCGATGTCGACATCATCGACACGCCGCCCGTCGGCGATCTCGAGAAGCTGAAGGCGGATCCGCGCGTCACCGTCGCCACGACGGAAGGGCTGCGCGTCATCTATCTCGCGCTGAATTCGCTTGAGCCGGGTGCCGCCACCATCACCGACAATGACGGCAAGCCGCTGCCGAAGAACCCGCTGCTCGATCTCAAGGTGCGCCAGGCGCTGTCCATCGCGATCAACCGCGACGGCCTCGCCGACCGGATCATGCAGAAGACGGCCCGGCCGACCGGCCAGTGGCTGCCGGCCGGCACCTATTCCTATGCCAAGAGCGTCACGGTTCCCGCCAATGACCCCAACAAGGCCAAGGCGCTGCTGAAGGAGGCGGGCTTCCCGGACGGGTTCAAGATCACGCTCTTCACGCCCAATGACCGCTACCCGAACGATGCGGCGACCGCCCAGGCGGTCGCCCAGATGTGGACGCGGATCGGCGTCAAGACCGCGGTCGAGACGCTGCCCTGGAGCGCCTATGCGACGCGCGGCGGCAAGCAGGAATTCGGTGCCGGGCTCTGGGGCTGGGGCAGCCCGACGGGCGAGGCCGGCTATCTGCTCTCGAATGTGCTCGCCAGCAACAATCCCTCCAAGGGCCTCGGCGTCTTCAATTACGGGCGCTATGCAAATCCGGCGCTCGATACCCAGATCGTCCAGGCGCTGGCGACGATCGACGACGGCAAGCGGGAGCAACTGCTCGTCGGCGCGGTCGAGACCGCGGCGCGCGAGGTGCCGATCATCCCGCTCTTCATCCTCGACAACGCCTGGGTCACCCGCAAGGGCATCGTCATCGACCCGCGCCGCGACGAACGCACGCTGGCGGTGGATGCCCGCAGCGCCAGGTAACACGAGTATCGACAACGCGGCGGACCGGTCCGGTCCGTCGCCCGGGGACATGAGATGATTGCCTGGTTCGCCCAACGACTTCTGCAGGCTTTCGCGGTCGTGCTCGCCATGACGGTGATCGTCTTCGTCGGCGTCAACGTGATCGGCGATCCGGTTGCCGTTCTGGTTCCGCCCGATGCCGACCAGGCGGAACGCCTGCGCGTGATCGCGGCCTTGGGGCTCGACCGGCCGCTCTGGCAGCAATATCTCTCGTTCCTCGGCGGCGCGGTCAGGGGCGATCTAGGGCGCAGCTTCGTCTTCAACGAGCCGGCGCTGCGGGTCATCCTCCAGCGCATGCCCGCAACGCTCGAGCTGGCGCTCGCCGCCATGCTGCTCTCGGTGGTGATCGGCATTCCGCTCGGCCTCTATGCCGGCGTCCGGCCGAACTCGCCGGTGGCGAAGACGATGATGGCCGGCTCGATCCTGGGTTTTTCGCTGCCCAGCTTCTGGGTCGGGCTGCTGCTGATCATGGTCTTTGCGGTGCAACTGAGCTGGCTGCCGGCCGGCGGCCGCGGGCCGACGCGCGAATTGCTCGGCCTGCAATGGTCGTTCCTGACCCTGGAGGGCCTGCGCCATCTCATTCTGCCGGCCTTGAACCTCGCCTTGTTCAAGATCTCGCTGGTGATGCGGCTGGTGCGGGCCGAGACCCGCGAGATCGTTCCGCAGGACTATATCCGCACCGCTCGCGCCAAGGGCCTTGGCGAGGGCGCGATCCTGCGGGTCCATCTCCTCAAGAACATCCTGATCCCCGTCGTCACCATCGTCGGGCTGGAATTCGGCTCGGTGATCGCCTTCTCGGTGGTGACGGAGACGATCTTCGCCTGGCCGGGCATGGGCAAGCTGATCATCGACAGCATCAACCTGCTCGATCGCCCGATGATCGTCGCCTATCTCATGGTGATCGTCGTGCTGTTCGTCGTCATCAATCTCGTGGTCGACCTGATCTACACGGCTCTCGACCCGCGCGTCCGGCTCGAGAACTGAGCGACCGGGCCTTGCAGGTGAACACCATGCCAACCTCCTCGCGTTCCGCCGCCCCGGAAGCGGCCGCTCCGGAAGCGGCGCCCGCGACGCGGCGCACGCCGCTGCTGCGCTTCCTGCGGGCCTTTGCCGCCTCGCGCCTGGCCGTGCTCGGCCTCGTGCTGCTCTGCGCGATCATCGCGCTCGCGCTCCTGGCGCCGTGGATCGCGCCACAGAACCCCTATGACCTGATGCAGCTCGACATCATGGACGGCCAGTTGCCGCCCGGATCGGTCTCACCCACGGGCATGACCTACTGGCTCGGCACCGACGATCAGGGCCGCGACATGCTGTCGGGCATTCTCTACGGCCTGCGCATCTCCTTGCTGGTCGGCCTGACATCGGCGCTGGCGGCAGCCGCCATCGGCACGACGCTCGGGCTCATCGCAGCCTATGCGGGCGGCCGCACCGGCACCGCGATCATGCGCATCGTCGACCTGCAGCTCTCCTTCCCCACGATCCTGGTCGCGCTGATGATCCTGGCCTTTCTCGGCAAGGGCGTCGTCAATGTCATCCTGGCGCTAGTCATCGTCGAATGGGCCGCCTATGCCCGCATCGCCCGCGCCAGCGCGATGGTGCAGCGGCGCAAGGAATATATCGAGGCGGCAATCTGCCAGGGCGCGTCATCGCTGCGCATCCTGTTTCGCCATTTGCTGCCGAACTGCCTGCCGCCCCTGATGGTGATCGCCACCGTCCAGATCGCGCGCGCCATCGCGCTGGAGGCGACCCTGTCCTTCCTCGGGCTGGGCGTGCCGATCACCGAGCCCAGCCTCGGCCTGCTGATCTCCAATGGCTATCAGCACATGCTATCGGGAAAGTTCTGGATCAGCTTCTATCCCGGCGTGGCGCTCCTGATCACGGTGGTCGCGATCAACCTGATCGGCGATCAGCTCAGGGACGTCCTCAATCCGCGCGCGCAGGCCTGAGAGCAGAACCCGGGCATGGCGCGACGACGAGGGGGAAGACGACCGCTCCCTGTCAACGTCGCCCCCGAACGATCCCGCTCCCCTGAATGCGCCTGGGGCCGAAATCCTGCGCTTCGAACACATGGCGAAAGGGCAGGATGCCCATGTCCTGACCAACGCCACGGTATGGAATCTGACCGGCAATTCAAACCTCACAAACCTGACCAATGACGCAAGCCTGGTCGCCTTTTCGGCGCCCGCCGGCGATCCGGGGGGGCTGGCCAGTTACAAGACGCTGACAGCGGTCAACTATACCGGCGTGGGCGGCAGGCTGGGCCTCAACACCTTCCTTGGAAACGACAATTCGCCGTCGGACCGGCTGGTTATCAACGGGGGCAGCGCGACGGGCCTCTCCTCGCTCCAGGTCGCCAACACGACAGGCCACGGAGACCTGACCGTGGGCAACGGCATCCTTGTGGTCGATGCGATCAATGGCGCCACGACGGCGGTCGGCGCCTTCGCACTGGCTGGCCCTGTGGTTGCCGGTCCCTATGAGTACTCGCTCTATCGGTCCAGCCGTGATGCGTCGGGGTTGGAGAGCTGGTATCTGCGTTCGGACCTGGCTCCAGTGCCGCCTGCGCCTCCCGGCCCCGGGCCGTCGCCGGCACCGCCCTCGACCGGCATCCCGGATTTTCGCCGCGAGACCTCGCTCTATGCGGCGCTGCCGGCTATGCAGCTGATCTATGGCCGCACCCTGATCGACAGTCTGCATGAGCGCGTCGGCGAGCTTGCGCCCCTCGAGGCGCCCGAAGTCACGGAGGAGCGGACGATCGGGTGCGCGAACCCCGAGAAGAACGACCGCTGCACCACGACCGTGCGGCTGCCGGCCGGCACAGCCGCCCCCGGGCACTCCTATGCCTCGGCCGGCTGGCCCGGATCATCGGCACACATGGCAACCAGGATGGCGGCCCCTGGGGCATCTACCGTAACGGCCCGAACTACGACTATGACCTCTATGCTTTCCAGGCCGGTCTCGACCTCTATCGCAGCCAGAACTCCTACGGCTCACGCGATCATGCCGGGATCTATGCCGCGATCGGCCGGATCGAGGGCGACGTCACCCATTTCAACGGCATCAAGGCCGGCCACAACACCATCGATGTCTATTCGCTTGGCGGATACTGGACCCATTTCGGGCCGTCGGGCTGGTATCTCGACGGCGTCGTCCAGGGCACCTGGTATGATGCCAAGGCCGATTCCAGGCGCGGCTTCACCCTCAACCGCGACGCGTTCGGCTTTGCCGCCTCGCTCGAAGGCGGCTATCCGCTCCAGCTCGGCTACGGCGTCGTCTTCGAGCCGCAGGCGCAAATCATCTACCAGACGCTCTCGAACGGCTCGGCAGCCCTGGTGCGCTTCTCCGACGCGGACTCACTCGCCGGCCGGATCGGCGCTCGCCTTGCGCGGAGCTGGACGCTGTACGAGGCCACGCTCGGCGCCAGACCGCGGATGCTGACTGCCTGGCTGAAGGCCAGCCTCTGGAACGAATTCATGGGCAATCCCAAGACCGCGTTCTTCTCGGCCACCGGCTTTATCCCGTTCCGGGCCGATCTCGGCGGCAACTGGGCCGAGTTCAAGGTCGGCGCCGACGCACAGCTGACCAGGAACACCACCCTCTACGCCAGCGTGGGCTACTCGGTCGGCCTCGATGGCCGCTCGCATACCTATGACTGCCGGCTCGGTGTCATGGTAAGCTCGGCGTTTCGTCCTGACTTGGATCGATATTGGCTTGGACCAATCCTGGCCTGACGATCAATCCTGGCCGGGGAGGATCGTTCGCGAAATCCCGGCCACGGCTTGCTCTGCGCCTGTCGCGGATGCGGCAGCGCTGGAAGTCGAGCTGAACGGCCGGCTCGAAGGCGCGTATGGCGACCTTGCCGCGCCCGTTGTCGGCAATGCGGCCTGGCCACCCGGCTCTTGGCCCTGTTCGGCGACGAGATCGCGCTTGGCGTCCGCGCCTCGATGATGATCGTGACGGAGCGCCTCGCGCCGTTGCTCGATCCCGTCGTCAGCGTCGGGTGCGGCCGATCTCGACCGGGAGCGCGTCAGGGCGCCGTCGCTGATTGAGTCCCCACTGTCCCGGGGGTACATTGGGCGACATGACCGACGACTTCCCTGACATTCTCCGTTCGCCGCTCTGCCAGACCGTCACTCGCGATGGCGTGACGGTGCAGGTCGAGATCTACCGTCTCGCGGACAGCGAGGGCTGGACGCTCGAGCTTGTCGATGAAGATGGAGGGTCGACCGTCTGGGAAGAGACGTTCGCCAGCGACGCTGCAGCCTTGGCTGAGTTCAATGAAGGGCTGGAGGAACTCGGACTCGCTGGTTTGATCGACCCGGAAGGGGACGAAGAAGCGACGGTGCACTAGGGTCGAAACTCCGGCACGGCGACCAGCTTTCGCGGGACGCTGCGTGGTCCCGGGCGATGAAGATGCGCGTCCGGGCGAGGTCCATGTTCCGGATCCATCGCGAGCGACACCAGTCCATTGGCACGGGCGAAGAGCCGCATGTTGCATGGCGCCGCCATGGCGGTCGTTGGACAGCCGCGCCGTGTTGACGGCCGAAGCGCGGTCGGGCACCTTCGCTCCGTTCATCTGGCGTTAACGTTCTGTTAACGTATTCAGGGTCCCTTCCAGGGATGACGGTCCGCCGCCTGCGGCAGCCCGGAGCCCGTAATCAGGAGGTTGCCGCATGAAGCGCGCCGTGATCGCTGCAAATGCTGTCCGTCCCGTCGGCAATGTTGGCCGTCCCATCGGCAAGAGCCGCTCCGGCCGCAAGGCGATCCCGCTTCTGATTTCACTGGCTGCGCCGGCGCTGGGCGCCTGCAGCATGTCGCCTGTCGAGACCGCTTCGACGGTGGCGCCGGCGACAAAGGATCCTCGTGAGGCGCGCAAGCGCGCGGTTACCCTGGCCAAGGCCGATCCGCGCGAGAAGGAATGCCTCGTCCGCGCGATGTATTTCGAATCGAACCGGTCGAGCGATGCGGGTCTGCTCAGCGTCGGCACGGTGGTGATGAACCGGGTGGAATCGCCGCGTTACCCTGAGACGATCTGCGGCGTCGTCGGCGCGCCGCGCCAGTTCGCCGCCGGCGTGCTGACCCGCCCGATGGCTGCACGCGACCTGCCGAGGGTCGAGGCCATCGCGGAAGACATCCTCAACGGAAAGCGCCACGAGCCTGTCGGAGCGGCCAAGCATTTCCACATGGCCGGGATGCGCTTTTCCTATCCCAACATGCATTACGTGACCTTGGCAGGCGGGAACGCCTTCTATGTGAAGGGCGAGCGGCCCGAGCGGCGCCGCATCGAGGAGCCGAACTATCAGCTGGCTGCGCTCAACCTGCCTGCGGCTCCCGCCACCACATCGACCGTGCAGACCTCGTTTGCCGCCGCGCCGCTGGCATTCGCCCCGGAGGCTCCCGCGCCGGCCGTTTCTGCGCCGGCAAGCCCGACCCTGACGCTCGTCAGCACGATGCGGCTGCCGCCCAGCCGGCCCTATGATCTCGACCTGCCCAAGAAGACCCTGCGCGCCTTCAACGCGCCGCCGGCGAGCGGCGTCCGCGTGGCTGCGCTGCCGCTCGAGACCCGCGGCCTTCGCGGCGGCCTGTCGCTGGACTGACCGCGAGCGGCCGCCTGCGTCTGGACGCAGGGCGATCGACCGCCAGTCTTGCCTCCCCACAAGCTGGGGAGCGCTGTTGCCGCAGCCGTGCGCGAAACGTGCGATCGAGGCCGACAACGTCTCGGCGACGGCCGCAAGGATCAGCTCATTCAGGACGGGGCCGCGGCGGTTCGCGGGTCAGCAGGCCGCAGAGCCTCGCGAGCGTCGCGCGCATGTCGGCTCGGGGCACGACGATATCGACCATGCCGTGCTCCTTGAGGTATTCGGCCTTCTGGAAGCCCTCCGGCAGCTTTTGCCGGATCGTCTGCTCGATGACGCGCGGTCCGGCGAAGCCGATGAGGGCACCGGGCTCCGCGATATGCACATCACCCAGCATGGCATAGGACGCCGTGATGCCGCCCGTCGTCGGGTCCGTCAGCACGACGAGATACGGCAATTTCGCCTTGGCCAGACGCCGTCGGGCCACGGTCGTGCGCGGCATCTGCATCAATGCCAGCATCCCTTCCTGCATGCGCATCCCGCCGCCGCTCGCGAACAGGATCAAGGGCGTGCGGTGCGAGATGGCGGCTTCTACAGCGGTGACGATGGCTTCCTCGGCTGCCATGCCAGGCGCGCCGCCCATGAAATGGAAGTCCTGGACCGCCACCGTGACAGGTATGCCCTCGAGCCTGCCGCGGACCACTTTGACCGCGTCCTGCAGCCCGGTCTTCGCTCTCGCCTCCTTGAGGCGGTCGATATAGCGCTTCGTGTCGCGGAAGCGCAGCGGATCGACCGGCCCTTCCGGCACGGGCACATCCTCCTGGGAGCCCGGATCGAGTGTGATCGCCAGGCGTTGCGCTGCCGTGATGCGCAAATGGTGACCCGAGCCCGGAATCACCCATAAATTGGCCTCGACATCCCGGTGGAAGACAAGCTGGCCGGTGACCGGGCACTTGATCCAGAGCTTTTCGGAGGTTTCCCTCCGCAAAAGAGTGCTGATCTTTGGCCGCACCACCGCGGTAATCCAATTCGTCGGTGATTCCCGCATGGGCGTTCGCAAGCTCCGTTGCGTCGGTCGGACATTAGATGCGCTCGAACGGAATGCCGTGCAACCGGCCTGCGCTGCTGCCTTCGCGGCGATCTGGTGCTCAGTCCTGAAGCACTGCCCGGTTCCGGGCGGCTGGGCGCAAAGCGGCAGGCGCTATTCGATCCCGCGCCGTTCAGGTAGCATGGACATGCCGCAGGAGAGTGGCCGCCCGGCGGCGAAGCACCGGCCGGTCGGATCCCGCGCCGGAGGGTGCCATGCGATTCATCGCGGGTTTCGTCACAGCCTTCATCGTCCTGGCCATCGCCGGCCTCGCCCTGGTCTTCAGCGGTCTCGTCAATATCGCCGCCCGCGAGCCGCACAGCGCCCCGGTATTCGTTCTCCTGCAGACCGCCATGCGCCAGTCGGTGGCCCGCCAGGCGGCCAAGGTGCCGGCGCCGGCGCCATCCACGGACATTTCCCGGGGTTTCCGTCTCTACAACGAGACCTGCGTCTACTGCCATGGCGCCCCGGGGAAGGACCCGACCGATATCGGCAAGGGCCTCAATCCGGAGCCGCCCTTCCTGCCGGATACGATCCAGCACTGGAGCGCCGCCGAGATCTTCTGGATCGTCAAGAACGGGGTGCGGATGACCGGCATGCCGTCCTTCGCGGACACCCATAGCGATGACGACCTGCGGGCCGTCGTTGCCTTCGTGCAGAAGCTGCCGACCATGACCGAAGAGCAATATGCTGCCTATGAGAAGGCGCAGTGAGCGCCAGGCTCCATGGCGGCCGGCACCGGCTCGGGCCAATTCGAGGAGGACCATCATGCGAACCGCAACGTGCCTGCTGGCTGCGCTGTCACTGTCGACCCTGCTGATCGGCCCGGGCGCCTGGGCGGCCGGTTTCGAGTGCGGGGGGCGGCCGACCGCCGATACGCCGGCCGGCGTCAAGGACATCACGGCGCTGCTGCCGGTCTCCGATCCGCTCGACCATCCCGCCTCGCTCAATGCCGCCGTCGACACATTGCGCAGCCAGGGCCTGACCAAGACCCTGATCATCGACAATCTGATCGGCGCCTATTGCGCCCTGCTGGCCAAGGACACGGCGCTGGCCGACGCGCAGAAGACCGCCCGGCTGCGGAGTTTCAGCCTGCAGGCGACACGGGCGGTCTACGCCATCGAGATCGCGGACCGCATCATTCTCGACGTGCCGCTGATGCCCGACGTCGTCGACGCGGTCAGCGCCAGGGCGCGGGCGGCGGGTCTGACCCCGCAGGACTGGATTGCGCAGGCGGTAGCCAAAGCACTGGCCGCGCAGCCGTGAACGGCCGGGCTGCCGGGGAGCGGGCGCAGGACGGGCGAACGATCGGCAGCCTGAGCTGAACGCCACGGTGTCGCGTCGCAGAAGCGTCTGCAACGGGGGTGGTCCGTTATCAGCATTTTCCAGAGACCGACTGAGGTCCGGCCCAACCAGACCCGGACGTTGCCTTGACCGGTCGCCTACGGCCGCTCGCGGTCGAGAGCCGAGGTCAGGCGGTCCGCTCAGGCAAGAGGTCCCGTCGGGCAAGAGGTCCTGTCAGGCAAGCGGTCCTGTCAGGCAACTCCAGTCGGGAATGCTCGCCTGCGGGCCTCCGGCCACGGTCGAATTCGCCGGCCTGGGGCTGGCATCGGAGCTTGTGTGATCAAGCGCATGCAAGCGGGCGCGGGAAGGGGAGATGATCCGAGGGAACCCCCGGAAGGCTCGGTCCGATGTCCCTTCACACCGCGTTTGCCCCTCAATCCATTGCCCGGGACGTCAGGGTTTCGATCCTTGCACGCGTTCCCGGGCTGATCGCCGCAGGCGCCCTGATCGGAGCCATCATCCTCATGGCCTCGGCCATGCTGCGCCTCCTGCCGAATGGCTTCGCTGTCTCGCTCCATGGCCTGTCGGCGGCATTGCTGCTGGCCTGCGCAGCTCTGGCCTTCGAGCACAGCGCGAAGGATGCAGGTCGGATGATCCGCGATACATCAGCCTTCATCCGCAGGATGCGCCTGATCTGCCTGTCGGCAGCCTTCGCACTCGGCTTCCTGATCCCGGTGTTGATCAGTGTGATTCCGCGGCCCTGACCCAAAAGGCATCGCGTCCCCAAAGTGGGAGTTGATACAGCCAGCTAGAAGGTGCCGGGGAGTTCATCGGCTGTGCCTCCGGAAACGTCCGCGATCCGTTGAGAATTTCGGCTCGCGGTCGATAGAGCCGAACCATGTCCCCGTTGTAGAGGCTGACCGACCAGAACCCATCGACAGGAACGTTCGTGGCCTTCAGTTCCTAATTCGTAGACCCATCAATTCTGGTCGGGGCCACGGTGGGCCATGGTTGAATCCGCTTATGCCGCGATCGGGACCCGTTCCTTGGCAAGGGCAAGAGCGGCAAGCCCCCGGAGCGGCGAGACCGGCGCTCGTCGGCTCAAAAGCTCCGCTATTCCCCTCTCGAGGTCCGCATCTGTGACGCGTTCCGGATGCCGGCCCGGGCTGGCGGGGTCGGACCGGCTGAAGGCTGGCATTCGAAGGCCTCCGAGGGAGGACGCCGCGGCCCCGGGGCCGTGCCCTGTCGATTATCGGCACGTCGCTCTGATGCGGTGATCGAGCGATCCCATGACCGTGTCGTAGAGCGCATTCCCGATGAGCGCATCTTCATGGCCGGCATCGACATTGGGGTTGTCATTGACCTCGAGCACGAGGGGCCGCTCTCCACACTCCTTGACGTCAACGCCATAGAAGCCGTCGCCGACCGTGTCGGCGGCAGCCAGCGCAGCTGCCAGCACGGATTTGGGCGTTTCGGAGATGGCGACGGCCTCGGTCAAGCCTTCCCGATAGTCCCGTGAGCCCGCGTTCTGTACAACCTGCCAATGGCCCGGCACCATGTGATACCGGCAGGCGAAGAGCGGCCGGCAATCGAGCACCCCGATGCGCCAATCGAAGCGGGTCGGGATGTACTCCTGAGCGACCAGGACGGGGGAGCGATCGAACCATTGCAGGCAGCGCACCCGAAATTCGGCCTCGCCTTCCACCTTGCAGACGCCTCTGGAAAACGAGCTGTCCGGGAGCTTGACGACACAGGGCAGGCCGAGCAGCGGGATCGCATCGCCGATGTTCCCGCGGTGCAGGAGCAACGTCTTCGGCGTCGGCACCCGGTGGCGTTCGAAGAGACGGACCTGGGACACCTTGTCGGCGCAGATCCGCATCGAGATCGGGTCATCGATCGAGGCCAGGCCGAGTTCGGCCGCACGCAGCGCGAACTGGTGGGTGTAATCGTCCAGGCGCGTGTGATCCCGGATAAAAACGCCGTCGAACTCAGCCAGCCGATCGAGGTCGGCTTCTGCGACGATCGTAACATCCAGATCCAGCTTGCGTGCGCTGGCGAGAAACTGATCCATTGCAGCGCGATTGGACGGGGCGAGCGTCCGGCCGGGAGTCCAGAGGACGGCAAGCGCAGGTCGAGCCTTCCGCGCCGGGAGCGTGCGTGACGCTGCAGGGTCGCCTTGTGGAGCTGTCATCCTGCGCGACCCGGCGAGCTCCGCGTGCCCGATGAAGACCGGGCGTAGCTGCTGAACGTAACGATTCCCTGAATGCGAGGGATGGGTTCAGCCCTTGTCCGGGGTGTTGCCTCGCCGGGCGCCCCCTTCGATCGAGGAGATCGCCTTTTCAGCAGCCCTCAGCACCTGCCTTTGAAACGACACCCGCACAGGCCACGCTCGCCCGGCGGTTCTTCGTTTCAGAAGGCGCCATCGCATGGTTCTGTCAGAGGTTCCCGCCGAGCCGTCCAGAAGGCGGACGCCCCCGGCGCCGGTTCCGGGCGATCGCCAGCTCGGCCGCCTGGAGCTGCTGCTGCGCCTGCGTCGCAACCCGCTGACGATCTGGCGCCAGCAGCATTTCGAGGATCCGATCGTCGCGGGCAAAAGCGTGCTCGGCTATGGCGTCGTCATCTCGGACCCTGCTGCGATCCGACATGTGCTCGTCGAGAACAACGCGAATTATCCGAAGGACGCGCTTCAGAAGACCATTCTCGCGCCGGGACTGGGGCAGGGGCTGCTGACGGTCGAGGGCGACGCCTGGAAGCGGGCCCGCCGCACGCTTGCGCCGCTGTTCACGCCGAGGCGGGTCGAAGCGCTTGCCGCCAGGATGCTGCCCCCGATCGCCAGTCAGGTGGCGCGGATGGCGCAGCGGCGCCCCGGCAGGATCGTCGACATCGGCGAGGACATGACGCGGCTGACCTATGACGTGCTGGCCGAGACGTTGTTCTCGAACGCGATCGCGGGCGGCGCCGTGGCCTTCGGGCAGGCATTGACCCGCTATTTCGCGACGCAGGGGCGCATCGATCCTCTCGATATCCTGGGCGCACCGGCCTGGATCCCGCGGATCGGCCGCATTCGCGCGCGGTCCGCCATCGATTTCTTCGAGCGGCAGATCGAGGCGATCGTGACCGACCGGCAAACGCTGCGCTTGTCTCAACCGCCAAGCGCTCCGCATGCCCGCGATCTGCTGGATGCCCTGCTCGATGCGCGTGATCCCGAAACCGGCACGGGCCTCACTGACGCAGAGGTCGGCGCGAATATCGTGACCTTCATCGGCGCTGGCCACGAGACGACGGCCAACGCCCTGACATGGTCGCTCTACCTCGTCGCGATGGCCGACGATGTCAGGGAGCGCCTCGAGGCCGAGGCCGATGCGGTGGCGGCCGACCCTGTCGCCGCAGTGCTCGCTGGCGATCGCCTGACCATGACGCGCGCCGTGATCGAGGAGGCCATGCGGCTTTACCCGCCCGTGCCCTCGCTGTCGCGCGTCGCGATCGCCGAGGATCAGGTCGGGGGCGTCGCGATCCCCAAGGGCGCGCTCGTGATCATCTCGCCCTATGTGCTGCATCGGCATCGCTCCCTCTGGACCGCGCCGACGCAGTTTTGGCCGGAGCGCTTCTTGCCTGGAGCGCGCGAGACGATCGATCGTTATGCCTATCTGCCCTTCGGCGCCGGACCGCGGATCTGTATCGGCCAGCATTTCGCGATGATCGAGGCGGTGCTGAGCCTGGCACAGCTGATCGGCGCCTTCCGGTTCGAATATGCCGGCAGTGATCCCCCAGTTCCGCAGCAGCGGATCACGCTTCGGCCGCAGGGCGGCATGCCGATGAAACTCCGGGCGCGTCGTTAGAGCATCGGCCCGAAAAGTGGATTGCGGTTTTCGGGGCAAAGACGATGCAAACACAAAGGGTTAGATCATCAGGCCGGATACCATATCCGGTCTGATGATCTAGAGTGCTGTTCGCAAGCGTTGCGATCGATCGCCCCGGCCAGGGGGCGTTCTCCTCCGGGGCGTGAATAGTCTGCTGGCGCTGACCCAGCGTTCGTGGGGCAGGGCGGGAACAACGCTTCGCAATGTCCTAACGCAATCTACATCTCTCATCGCTAGCAAATCCCGGTCTCGCACAGGCGGTTCAGCCTTGCGGCGTCTGGCTGGGGGAAGCGGATCATGCATGCCATCGTCGGGCGCGGTGCCGGAAAGCTCGTGGGCGCCGTGGAGCCCTCGCTCCTGCGCGACGAACTGCTCGGCGAGATCTTCGAGGCATCCGTCCGGCGGACGCCTGAGCATACAGCCATCATCTTCGCAGCCGAGCGCGTCACCTATGCCGAGCTCGACGCCCGCGCCGACAAGGTGGCGCGCGCGCTGCGGGCGCGCGGCGTCGGGGCAGGGGCCTTTGTCGGCCTGTGGATGTCGCGCTCGCTCGACCTGCATGTCGCGCTGCTCGGCATCCTCAAGGCCGGTGCGGCCTATATCCCCTTCGACGCCGACGCCCCGCCCGAGCGCATCGGTGAATGCCTCGCCGATTGCGAGGCCCGTATCATCGTCATCGACGACGTCACCGGCGCGAAACTCGACCGGGAGCTGCCCGCCGAGGCCGTGCGCTGCCCCGACCTGATCGCCGCCGGCACGGACGCTCCGCCGGTCGATCCGCGCAGTGAGGGCGTGACGCCGGCGAGCCCGGCCTATGCGATCTACACCTCGGGCTCGACCGGCAAGCCCAAGGGCATCGTCATCGCGCACAGCAACATCTGCCACTATCTGCGCTCGTCGAACCACGTCTATGGCATGGCGGCTGACGACGTCTCCTTCCAGGGCGCCTCCGTCGCCTTCGATCTCTCGCTGGAGGAGATCTTCGTCCCCTATCTCGTCGGTGCGACGCTCTGGGTCGCCTCGGCGCAGGTGCTGGGCGAGGTCGAGCGCCTGCCGGCCTTGATGACCGAGGCCGGCATCACCGTGCTCGACACCGTGCCGACGCTGCTCGCGATGATGCCGCAGGACATCCCGAGCCTGCGCATCATCATCCTCGGCGGCGAGGCCTGCCCGCCGGCTGTTCGCCAACGCTGGTGCCGCCCGGGCCGCAAGGTCTTCAACTCCTACGGGCCGACCGAGGCCACCGTCGTCGCCACCGTCGACGAGGTCACGCCGGACGAGGCGGTGACGATCGGCCTGCCGATCCCGAACTACACCTGCTATGTCGTCGACGAACAGATGGCGATCGTCGGCCCCGGCACCGAGGGCGAGCTCCTGATCGGCGGCCCCGGCGTCGCCGCGGGCTATCTCGGCCGTCCCGAGCTCACCGCCGAGAAGTTCATCGCCAATCCCTTCGGCGGCGACGGCACCGACCCGGTGCTCTACCGCTCGGGCGATGCGGTCAGCATTTCGGAGAAGGGCAAGATCCACTTCCACGGCCGCATCGACGATCAAGTCAAGCTGCGCGGCTTCCGGCTCGAGCTCGGCGAGATCGAGGCCAGGCTCTGCGACCTGCCCGGCATCGCGCAGGCGACCGTGGTGCTGCGTCGCGACGACGACATCGACCGGCTCGTCGCCTTCGTGGTGACGGACACGGCGACCGCCTTCGACCGTGCAGCGGTGCGCGCCGCCCTGAAGGAGACCCTGCCGCCCTATATGCTGCCCTCGCATTTCGAGGAGATGGCGAGCCTGCCGCGCCTGACCTCGGGCAAGGCCGACCGCAAGGCGCTGAAGGCGGCGCCGCTGACGATGGCGGCGTCTGCCGAGGAGCAGGAGGAGCCGCGGAGCGCGACCGAAGCCGCGCTGCTCGACGCCGCCCGGCCGCTCTTCCCGGGCCAGACGATCGGGTTCGAGGCCGATTTCTTCGCCGATCTCGGCGGCCATTCGCTGCTGGCGGCCACCTTCCTTGCCGGCGTGCGTGCCAATCCCGCTTTGCCGAGCATCACGCTGGAGGACGTCTACAGCCTGCGCACCCTGCGCGCGATCGCCGCCCGGCTCGACGAGCGCAGGCAGGCCAATATCGGCCGGCCGCCGGCGCGCGATCTCACCTTCACGCCGCCGCCGCTGCGGCGCCGGCTGTTCTGCGGGCTGGCGCAGCTCGCCTGCATGCCGGTGCTGCTGCTGGCGCTGACCGGCCCCTGGCTGACGATCTATGTCATCTACGAGCTGATCACGGTCGACGGGCGCGTCGAGCTGCGCGAGATCCTGATGATGATGGGCATCTATGCGCTCGTCACGCTCTCGGTGATGATCGCCGGCATCCTCGGCAAGCGCCTGGTGCTCTGGCGCACGACGCCCGGCTGCTATCCGCTCTGGGGCGTCTATTTCTTCCGCTGGTGGCTCGCCCGCCAGTTCACCGGGATGGTCCATCTCAACCTGATGCAGGGCACGCCGCTGGCCAGGGTCGCCATGCGTCTGCTTGGCGCCCGGGTCGGCAAGGGCGTCTTCGTCAGCGGCTTCGAGGCCGGCGCGATCGACCTCGTCGAGATCGGGGACGACGTCACGCTCGGCGGCAAGCTCAGCCTCGCCAATGCCGAGGTGATCGGCAACGAGCTGGTGATCGGCACGATCACGATCGGCAAGGACGCCTATATCGGCACCTCCTGCGCCATCGGCCATGACACGGTGATCAGGGAGGGCGCCGAGCTCGCCGATCTGACCGCGCTCGCCGCAGGCAGCCGCGTCGGCGCCTTCGAGCACTGGGACGGTTCGCCCGGCCATCGCACCGGCAAGGTCGATCCCGCGTCCTGGCCCCAGCACGCCCAGCAGCCCTCGGTGCCGGTCAGGGCGCTGCAGAGCGTCTTCTTCGGCGCCATGCTTCTGGTGATGCCGGCGCTGGCGCTGCTGCCGATCTTCCCGGCCTTCTTCATTCTCGACCGTTTCGACGGGCCGCTGCAGGAGCTGGTCGGCATCGACTATCGCTGGGTCCTGCCGGTCCTCGCCTGGCCGACCGCGATGGTGCTGATGTTCGCCACCGTCCTGCTCGTGACCGCGATCCGCTGGCTCGTGATGCCGCGCTCGGTCGAGGGCACGCATGCCATCGCCTCCGGCTACGGCCTGCGCAAATGGACCGTGGGCCTGGCCTCGGATGTGATGCTCCAGAGCCTGTCCTCGCTGTTCTCCACGGTCTACATGCGGCTCTGGTACCGCATGATGGGCGCCAAGATCGGCAAGGACACCGAGATCGCCACCAATTTCGGCGGCCGCTTCGACATGATCGAGATCGGCGCGCATTGCTTCGTCGCCGACGAGGTCGTGCTCGGCGACGAGGATGTCCGCCGCGGCTGGATGACCGCAAAGCCCGTGCGCACCGGCGACCGGGTCTTCATCGGCAATGACGCGGTGGTGCCGCCCGGCGCCTTCCTGCCGACGGGCTCGCTGCTCGGCATCAAGTCGAAGCCGCCCGCCGACGTGGCGATGCAGCCCGGCGAGACCCGCTTCGGCAGTCCGCCGATCCTGCTGCCCTCGCGCCAGCGCTTCGACGATGCCGACATCGCCAAGACCTTCCGGCCTCCGGTCTGGCGCCGCATCCTGCGCGCCGTCCTCGAGCTGTTCAGCGCCTCGATGCCGACGATGATGTTCATCACGCTCGGCACGATCACGGCCGAGCTTGTCCTCTTCCCAGCCCTCGAAAGTGCTCAGAGCTGGGGCGAGTTCGCACCGGTCTTCATCGCCTGCGCGGTCGGCACCTCGGTTGCGCTGGCGAGCGCGGTGCTGCTGATGAAATGGCTGGTGATGGGCGTCTACCGGCCCGGCAATCGCGGCCTCTGGTCCTGGTGGGCGCTGCGCACCGAGGCGATGACGACGCTCTACTGGGGCACCGCCGGCGCGATCCTGCTCAATGCGCTGCGCGGCACGCCGATGCTGCCCTGGGTGCTGCGCCTCTTCGGCGTGAAGCTCGGCCAGGGCGTCTATCTCGACTCGACCGACATCACCGAGTTCGACTGCGTCAGCATCGGCGACTATGCCGCGATCAACGCGACCGCCAACCTCCAGACCCATCTCTTCGAGGACCGGGTGATGAAGGTCGGCCGCATCGAGATCGGCCGCGGCTGCGCCCTCGGCGGACTGACCACGGTGCTCTACGATACCAATGTCGGTGACCACGCCAGGCTTGGCCTGCTGACCATCGTCATGAAGGGCGAGACGATCCCGGCCAAGACCGAATGGGCCGGCGCGCCTGCCGCACCGGCCTGAGGCGGCCTCGTCCGGCGGAGCGCCCAAGCCTTCGGGCGATGGGCGCGCTCATGCACGGAACCGATCGGGTGGATTGCTGACGTTCGCGCCAGCTCCAGAGATTCATGCCTTGCCCGAAACCCGGCATTCGCTATCGGGCCATACGGGCCTCCAGCGCAGAACGATTGCCGCCACCCTCAACCAATCGTCGTTCCGCTGCTATTTTGCGGCCGGTATAGAGAACATTTCAGGTATTGTTCCGCCGGAACGGATCGTCTTGATCCAGTCCTCCTCCTTCAGCAGATGCGCCTGCGCGGCGGCCAGGACCTCCGCAGCGCGCTCCAGCGGTACGACAACAACGCCGTCGTCATTGCCGAGGACGATATCGCCCGATCGAACCGGCACGCCCGCGACCGCGACGGTGCCATCGATCGTTCCGCCAAATCCGTGATGCGGTCCCCTCGGCACGATGGCGCGGCAGAACATGGCGAAGCCGGCCTTGCGCAGATCGGAGACGTCCCGCACCGCCCCGTCGATGACCGCCCCGCCGATCCGCCTCTGAACGGCCTCTTCCGTCATGACCCCGCCCCAGACGGCCGTGTCTTCGACGCCGCCGGCATCGACGACGATGATCTCCCCCGGTCTGGCCGCAGCGATCAGCGAGCAGATCGGCCCGCAATCGCCGACCATCGTCGTTACGGTGCGGGCCTGGCCGCAGAGGATCGTGTCGGCAGCGATTGGCTTGATCGCCGCCTTCATCACCTGCGTGCGGTTCATGCAGTCGGAGGCTACGGCCGGCGGGATTGCCCGCCAGGCCTGGAGTTCTTCGGCGCTGAGCGCCCTGAAGTCGGTTTCGCTCTGCTGAAAGGCCATTGTCTTGTTCCCGTGTGCGAGAGGTGTTTGCCGGCCGTCAGTTCGCCTTGGCGTCCCAACCGGGATTGACGTTGTTCCGCAGCCGTCCCTCGAACAGGAATTCGAGCAGGATCTCGGCGGAGAAGGTGCGCATGTCGAGATAGCCGGCCTCCGAGTAGAAGGCGGCGTGCGGCGTCACGACGAGGCGCCCGGCGAGCCAGGAGGCGTTGCCGCGCCAGGCCTCGATCAGCGCCGGCGTCGGCACCGGCGGTTCCTTGGGCAGCACGTCGAGGCCGGCGGCGGCGATGTGGCCGCTCTTGAGCGCGTCGTGGAGGGCATCGACATCGACGAGCCCGCCGCGGGCGATGTTGATGAAGATGCTGCCGGGTTTCATCGCGGCGAACTGGGTTGCCCCCATAAGATTGCGCGTGTCGTCGGAGAGCGGCACATGCAGGCTGACGACGTCGGCGCGGCGCAGAAGTTCCTCCTGCGTGCGGACGCGCTCGATGCCCAGGCCGAGATCATGTCCCTCCGGCTGGAAGGGATCGACATAGATGACCTTCATGTCGAAGGCTGCGGCGCGGCGGGCGACCGCCGTGCCGATGCGCCCCATGCCGATCGCGCCGAAGGTCGATCCGCGGATACGGCGCACCACCGGCACGTCCTCGGCGACGAAGCCGGCGACCGGATCGGCCTTCAGCCGCGCCTCATAGCTGCCGAGCCCCCGCACGAGATGCAGCAGCATCGCCAGCGCATGGTCGGCCACCTCGGTGGTGCCGTAGTTCGGAACGTTCGAGAGCGGGATGCCGCGCGCGCGGCAGGCGGCGCCGTCGACATTGTCGAAGCCGACACCTACCCGCACGATCAGCCTGCAGCGATCGAGCTTGGCGACCACGTCGGCCGTGATCTTCATGCGGTGCCAGACCAGCACCGCGTCACAACTGCGCCAGATTTCGTCTGGAATCGCGTCCGGATCTGTCTCGTCGAAAACGATGTAGTCCAGCCTGTCGCCCGAGACGCCGTGCTCGACGTCGAGATCGCGCAGATGCGCGTCGGGAACCAATACCTTGAGGGCAGTCATCGCAATCAATCCTGGCCGCAGCGTTTCAGAGAACCTTGTCGAGAAAGTCTTTTAGGCGAGGGTCGGAGGGGGCCTTGAAGAGGGTCGCGGGCGGCGCGTGCTCGACGATGACGCCGCGATCGGTGAAGAACACCTCGTCGGCGACCTCCTGCGCGAAGCGCATCTCATGGGTCACCAGCACGCAGGTCATGCCCTCCCGCGCAAGATCGCGGATGACGCTCAGCACCTCGCTGACCATCTCGGGGTCGAGCGCGGCGGTGACCTCGTCGAAAAGGATGGTGCGGGGCTGCATGGCCAGCGCCCGCGCGATCGCGACACGTTGCTGCTGGCCGCCGGAAAGCTCACCCGGATAGGCGCCCTCCTTGCCGGTCAGCCGAACCTTGGCGAGCAGGGCGCGGGCGCGCTCCGTCACCTCCGCAGGTTTCTCGCCGAGCACCTGGATGGGCGCCATGGTGAGGTTCTGGAGTACCGTGCGATGGGGGAAGAGATTGTACTGCTGGAACACCATCGCGACCTGATGGCGCAGCGGGATGAATGCGCGGTCGGTCCGGAGTTTCTCCACCTGGAAATCGCCGACGCGGATGCTGCCGCTGTTGATCGGCGTCAACCCGTTGATGCAGCGCAGGATCGTCGATTTGCCGGAGCCCGAGGGGCCGATGATGCAGACAACGCGGCCATCGTTGACGGAGAGCGAGACGCCCTTGAGCACGGGGAAGGCGCCGAACGACTTGTGGACGTCGCGCAGTTCGATGAAGGTTTTCGGAATGGCGGTCGTCATGGTCACCTCGCTCGCACGCGCCGTTCGAGCCAGCGTGTCAGGATCGCGATCGGAAAGCTGAAGAGGAAGAAGAGCAGCAGCACGAAAATGTAGACGGCCGTGGCGATGTGATCGCCATCGCTGCCGATGACCGTGCGCGCGACCGAAATCACGTCGGAGGTCCCGGTGACCACGACGAGGCTCGTGCCGATGAAGAGCATCGCATAGATCGTCATCAGGTTCGGCGTCATCAGCGGCAGCGCCTGAGGCACCACGATATGCCGCAGGATCTGCAGCCGGCGATAGCCGAGCGAACGCGCCGATTCCCACTGCCCGCTGGCGATGGCCTCGACGCCGCCGCGAAACACCTCGGCGATGTTCGCAGTCACCGGCAGGGCGAGCCCGACGATCGATTTCACCATCGGCGACAGGAAGACGGTGGCGCCGAAGACCGTGACCTCGAAGGGCAGCAGGTAGAGCATCGCGTAGAGCACGACCAGCCAGGGCGAGTTGCGCAGCACGTTCATCACGAATTCGGAGGGAATGCGGATGAGTTTGCCCTGGGAGATCAGTCCGATCCCGAGCACGGCGCCGACGGCTGCAGCGATCGCCATCGCCCAGAGGCTGATGAGGATGTTCGCTGCGAAGCCCCCGGTCGAGCCGCTGAAGTCGGCCGAGCCGGAGAGCAGCAGCGGCGTGCGCAGCCAGATCTTCGCGAGAATGGCCGGCGTTTCGGCGCCATACACGGCGAAGAGCAAGGCGGCGAGCACGGCCGGAACGCCGATGATGCCGAGCAGGAAGGCGCGCCATTCGCGGCTCATGACGCCTGGACTCCGTATCCGGGGATGCGGAAGACGTCGCCCAGCCGGCGCAGGATGACGACGGCGAGGCTCGCCAGGGCGACGTAGAGAATCCAGATCAGCAGCATGACCTCGAGATTCCTGAAGGTCTCGAGGGAGATCTGCGTCGCGCCGTACATGATGTCGGGAACCGCGACGAGCGCTGCCTGCGACGAGGTCTTGATCAGGCTGACGACGTTGTTCGTCATGGCCGGCATCGACAGCCTGAAGCCAATCGGCAGCTCGACATGTCGAAAGGTCTGGAAGCGCGTATATCCGAGCGAACGCGCGCCTTCGACGGTCTGAGACGGCACGGCGAGCAGACCCGATCGGATGATCTCGACCGCAATCGCGCCGTTGTAGAGACCCAGCGACAGCACCACGCAGGTGAAGCCCGAGAACAACGGCACGCTGCGGCCCGTCGTCGGATCTGTCAGCTTCAGCCCGACTTCGGAGAGCATGAAATAGAGGAAGAAGAGCTGCACCAGCGGCGGCGTGTTGCGGAACAGCTCGACCAGAACGGTCGTCAGCGTCTCCAGTACCGGCAGGCGGAAATGCAGGCACAGCGCGCCCGCCACGCCGATCACCAGCATCAATGCGATGCCGAGCAGGCTCATCAGGATTGTCGTTCCCAGGCCGCGCAGCAGCCAGGTCTGGTAGAGGCCGTCGCTGAGCCAGCTGTAGTCGAGGCTCATGACAGAGGTCTCCGATCCCGCAGCAACTCGACCTCCGCCAGGCCACGCAGGTCATCGATGCCGAGTAGCGCCATGGCGATGTCGATCTCCTCTGCCAGCAAGGCGATGGCCTCGGCGGCGCCACGCTGGCCGCCGATGGCCGCCGCCATCAGCATCGGCCGTCCGACGAAGACGAAATCGGCGCCGAGCTTGAGCGCCTTCAGCACGTCGGCGCCACGCCGGATGCCGCCGTCATGCATGACGGTCAGCGTCAGGCCGCGCTCGGCGATACGCTCCAGGGCCGCCAGCGAACTGGCGGCGCAGTCGACTTGCCGACCGCCGTGATTGGAAACGATGATGCCGTCCACCCCGGCCTTCTCGGCCACGGCCGCATCGCCGGCCGCCATGATGCCCTTGATGACCAGCTTGCCCTTCCAGCGTCGGCGCACCGCTTCGATATGCGGCCAGGACAGCGCATCGCGCCGGCCGATATCGCGGACCAGGGTCGCGGAAAAGACCGGGGGCCCCTGTCCGGCATCCATGTTCTCGAAGCGGAATTTCAGCGCGGCCAAGCGGTCGCGCAAGAGAACGCGCCGGAGCCAGCCCGGGCGCGACAGGCCCTGCCAGGCGAGGCCCAGGCTCGGCTTCACCGGTGAATGGAAGCCGTGCCGCGCGGCGCGCTCGTGCTTGGGGTGCACGGCGGTGTCAGCGGTGATCACCAGAGTGTCGAAGCCGGCCGCCTCGACGCGGTCGATCAGCCTCGCGATGCGGTCCGCTTCGCCTGGAACATAGGCCTGGAACCAGCTCGTCGCGCCGGCCGCCCGGACCTCTTCCATCGCTGTCAATGAAGCGCCGCTGAGGATGAAGGGGATGTCGGCATCGGCGGCGGCCCGCGCGAGCGCAATGTCGTCATCCGGGGCGATCAGCCGGCTGAGCCCCATCGGCGCGATTCCGAAGGGCAGGGGCCTTTCGACGCCGAACAGCGTTTTGGCGAGCGAGCGCCGCGAGACGTCGACGAGCACCTTGGGCAGGAAGGCGAGCTCGCCGAATGCACGAAGGTTGCGGGCGTGCGTCGCCTCGTCGTCGGAGGCGCCGGCGAGGTAGTGATAGAGCGCCGGCGGCAGCATGCGTCGCACGCCGGCATCCAGGCCGGCGAGGCCGGCGCTGCGATCGATGGCGCGGCGCCTGTTGCGAGGAGCGACCTTCAACGCATGCATGATGAGCCGAACCCCGCTCGCTCGCGCCTGACCCTCCGCGCTCGCGCTACTGCGCCTTCTTCGCATCGGCAGCGCGCTTCTGGACGTATTCGCTCTCGCCGAGATTGTACTTCTTCTCGCCCTCGACCATCAGCCCGCCGGCCTCGGCCTTGATGATGGCCGTGTCGACCGCCTTGAGGAATGCGGGCTCGTTCTTGCGCACGCCGCCGGCGATCGGGACGTATTCGAAGGTCTGCAGCGCGATCTTGTACTTGTCCTTCCAGCCGTCCTCCATGACCTTCATGTTCAGGTTCGGGCCGTCAAAGGCGATGGCGTCGCAGCGGCCGCCCTGGAAGGCGCTGAAGATTTCGGCGGTTCCGGTGAACAGCACCAGCTCGGCGCCCATCTTCTCGCTCAGCGTCCGGTTGTAGAGATTGCCCTGGCTGCCGCAGATCTTCTTGCCGCGAATGTCGTCCCAGCTCTTGTAGGTCGCTTCCTTCGGCGCCATCAGGACGATACCGGCCATGGAATAGTAGTGCTGCGTGAAGTCGATGACCTTGCCGCGATCCGCGGTGACGCCGAGCGTCGCGAAGATCACGTCGATGCGGCCGGCATTCAGGAACTCGATCCGGTTCGAGGCGACGACCGGGACGTATTCGATCGCAGTTTCCGAGCCCAGCAGGTCCTTGGCGACGGCCCGGGCGAGATCCACCTCGAAGCCGACATTCTGGGCCTTGGGGTCCAGATAACCGAAGGGGATGTAGTCGTTGCGGATGCCGACGATGAGCTTGCCGCGCTGCTTGACGCGGTCGAGTTGGTCGGCTTGCGCGGCGCCGAGCGAGGCGGCGAGGCCGAGCCCGATGAGCGATGCGCCGGTGAGGTAGCGTGCGCTGCGAACCGTGCCGGCCGAGACGGACATCATGGCGCGCAGGCGCCGCTGGGCGTTTTCGATGAACATGACGATCCCCGTTGTCCGAACGCTTGCCGGAATGTCCCTCGGACATCCTCGTGCGTCCTTGAGGGGATGATCATCTTGCGGAATATAATTTTCCAATAGAAAATTATCGCTGCAGAATAACTGGAGCTTATGCTGTCACATGAACGTCCGCCAGATCGAGGCCTTTCGTGCCGTCATGACCACGGGCAGTGTGACGCGCGCCGGCGAGAGGATGAGCATCTCGCAGCCGGCAGTCAGCCAGCTCATCGCCCTGTTCGAACGCCATTGCGGCTTTCGCCTCTTCGAGCGGCAGGGCAGCAAGCTGGCCCCGACGCGAGAGGCCCAGGCGCTGTTTGCTGAAGTGGAACGGATGTTCGTAGGCGTCGGTCAGATTGCCCGGGTCGCGACGGCGTTGCGCGACCAGTCTTGGGGGGCACTCAGCATCGCCGCCTTTCCCGCCATCGCCCGTCGCGTCGTGCCCGACATTCTGTGGGGCTTCTGCAAGGACAGGCCCGACACGCGCTTTCGCATCGAAAGCATGCGTTCCCGTAGCCTGATCGACGCCGTCGCCACCCAGCATGTCGATGTTGGCTTTAGCTTTCTGCCGAGCGATCGGCCGGAAGTCGAAAGCACGCATCTTCACCGGCTGCGCGGGCTCTGCATCCTGCCCGCCGGCCATCGCCTGGCCACGCGCCGATCCATCGAGGCTCACGACCTGACGGACGAGGACTTCATCTCGCTCGGGCCGCAGGACCATTCGCGTTTCGTCATCGACAGGATCTTCGAGGAGCGAAAGATCCAGCGGCGCCTGCGCATCGAGGTCGGCCAGTCGGAGACTGCCTTTTCCTTCGTCGCGGCCGGCGCCGGTGTGGCGGTGGTCGATCCGATCAGCGCCTACAACAACACCAACCCCGCCGTCATCATCCGGCCGTTCTCGCCTGCGGTCGAGTTCGACATCTGGCTCATTCGCCCAAAGGCGGCGCGATCCTTCAACCTCGTCGACAGCTTCGTCGCGCATGCCCTGGCCGAGCTGGAACGCTTCGCCGACCACGTCGCGCACGGGCACGGCATGAGTGATGAAATGCCTGCACCTGCCGAGGCGCCGCGCGCATGAACATCCGCCAGATCGAGGCCTTCAAGGCGATCATGGAACTCGGCAGCTTCACTCGGGCGGGTGAGAGGCTCGGGCTGTCTCAGCCGGCCGTCAGCAAGCTCGTTCTGCTGCTCGAACGCAAATGCGGCTTCGGCCTGTTCCATCGTCAGAGGAACGGTGTCATCCCCACCGCTGAGGCGCAGATGCTGTATGCGGAGGTCGAACGCGTCTTCCTCGGCGTCGATTCGATCCAGGCGCGCGCCAGGGCGATCCAGCGGCTCGACTATGGCGAAATCCGGCTCGTGGCCTTTCCCTCGCTCGCCACCCGCATCCTTCCGCCGATCCTGGCCGAATTCCTGGAGGCGCGGCCTGGCCTGCGGATCGAGATGTCGAGCCGCAATTCCTGGCTGCTGGTCGAGCGCATCGCCACGCAAGCCGTCGACGTCGGCTTCGGCATGTTCGCGGCTGACAGGCCGGGCGTGCGGTTCGAGAAGCTCTGCACCATGCGCGCCGTCTGCGCACTGCCGCCGGGCCACAGGCTGGCCGGACTGGATGTGGTCCATGCGACCGATCTCACCGGGGAACGCTTCGTCGGCATGGTCGAGGAGGATCGCGCGCAGTTGCAAGTCGACAAGGCCTTCGCCGAAACCGGAGCCCGGCCCAACGTCGTCCTGACGGCGCAACTCACCGAGGCCTGCTGCTCATTCGTCGCGGCCGGCGTCGGCGTGTCGGTCGTCGATCCGTTGAGCACCGAAGGTTTCGCGAGCGGCCAACTGGTCGTTCGCCCTTTCCGGCCCGCCGTGGATTACGACATCTGGGTCGCCCTGCCGAGCTTCCGCGATGCCGCGCTCGGCACGCGCGCTCTCGTCGAGCATGTCAGGACCGGCTTGACCCGCAAGCTCGCAATCATGGCGACAGCCATCGGGGAGCCTCCGATCTAGCATATCTTTTCGTTATGTCTGGGGCGGCAGAAGCGATTTGACCGCAGGCCTCGTGCGACCGCCTCTATCGTGGAAGGAACTTCTTCGCGAAAGAGAGGCAGGAATGCCGCCCATCACAGTCCTCACCCCCACCGGAACGCTAGGTTATGGCTTTGGCGAAGAAGCGCTCGCGCGCGGCATGTCGCTCAACCCAGCCGTGATCGCCGTCGATGCCGGGTCGACCGATCCGGGTCCGCATTATCTCGGCTCGGGCAAGCCCCTCGTCTCGGACGTGAGCATCAAGCGCGAGCTGACCGCCCTGATCCGTGCCGGGCGTGCGGCTGGCATACCGGTTATCGTCGGCAGCGTCGGCGGCGCGGGATCCGGCGTCCAGGTCGATCGCACGGCGGCTCTGGTCCGCGAGATCGCCAGCGAGAACGGGCTGCAGCTCAGGCTGGCCACCATCCGCTCGGATATCCCGATCGAGCGCGCGAAGCAGGCGGTGGCGGCGAACGAGGTGCTCGGCTTCGAGGCCGGCTACCCCCTGACGCAGGGCGCGCTCGACGAAACGGTCACCCTGGTCGCGCAGATGGGGCATGAACCGATCTGTGAGGCGCTCGACGCAGGCGCCAACGTGATCATCGCCGGCCGCGCCTGCGACGACTCCGTCATCGCCGCCTATCCGATCTGGAAGGGGGCCGATCCGGCCCTGGCCATCCACATGGGCAAGATTCTTGAATGCGGCGCATTCTCTGCCGAGCCATTCGCCATGGATGTGATGCTCGGCACCGTGGACGAGGACGGCTTCGTGCTGGAGCCCGGCAGCATCAGGCGGCGGGCTTCCGTCAAATCCGTCTCCGCACATTCGCTCTACGAGCGCGAGAACCCGTTCAGGCAAGGCGGCCCGGGGCATGAGATCGACCTCACCGGTTGCTCCTTCGAGCAGCTCGGCGATAGGCAGGTGCGCGTCACCGGTGCCAGGCTGACCGAGACCGAGGACTACTATGTCAAGCTGGAGGGCGCGCGACTCGCCGGCTATCGCTCGATCGCGATCGCCGGTATTCGCTGTCCGACCACGATCGCGGCGCTCGACGGCATCCTGGACCAGCTCGAAGAGCGGGCACGCGACTATTTCGCGCCCGATCTTATTTCGGTGCAGTTCCATGTCTATGGCCGCGACGGCGTGATGAAGGAGCTGGAGCGGGAGCATTCGCCAGCGCGGGAAATCGGCCTCGTGATCGAGGTCACCGCCGCTTCGCAGGAACTTGCGCATGCCGCCTGCCACCAGATCAGCGGAGCCATGCTGCACCATCACTACGAGGGCATCATCAACCCCTCCGGAAACCTCGCCTTTCCCTATTCCCCGTCCGACCTCGATGTCGGCCCCGTCTACGAGTTCAGCGCCTATCACCTGATGAAGGTGGCTTCGCCGACCGAGCTTTTCCCAGTCACGCTGGAGGATTTGTGACATGGCCGCCCGTCCGCTCTGCGAGATCGCCGACATCGTTCGCAGCAAGAATGCCGGTCCCTACCGCATCACCTTCGACATCCTGTGCAGGGAGAAGGCGAACTACGAGACCATCCGGAATTCCGGCGCGATAACGCCGGAGACGGTCGCGAAAGCTTACAGTCTTGACCCCTCGGACATCTCATCCTTCTTCGAGATCGACATGGCCAACGCCATCAAGATCACGATCAGGCGCCCGCGCGCCCAGGGTTCCGCGGGCGAGGGCGACATGTATGGCTGTCAGCAGCACGTTCCGTTGATGAACATGCTCGTCCCAATAGGTTAGACCACGCTGCGCTTGAAAACCGCGATCCACTTTTCGGGCCGATGCTTTCCTGGAACGGCCAGGCCTCCTGGCGATGGTCGCGCTCATGCACAGGACCGAGTCCGCCGTCTCCGCCATCTCGCTCTGGCCCGCCCTCGAAAGCCCGGGCCGTCATCCCCGGGCCAGCCGCCGCCCTTCCTGACGGCGACGCCGGGACCGCTGCTCCCCTGCGGCGATATGAGCGTCGCGCGCGGGGGGCGAGAGGAGCGCGGCAGAGCTCGACCAGCTTCACCCGGTCGCCGGCCTTGATCGCTGTGATCAGCGCCCCATGCTCGGCGCGAGCCCTGCGCCGGATGCGCGGGGTTTGCTGCCGTGATCGAACGGGCGCCATGAACTTTCTGCGCCATCATCTGGATCGGCGCGACCAGATGCGCGTTGCCGCAACTGGTGAAGAAGACCCGGTCGCGATTGGCGCGAAATGGCAAGACGGGCAGGCGGCCCATGCACGAAATGCCGCGGAGGCAGTCCTGGCGGGGCGGATCACGGGTTTCCCCCGCCCCCTGGGCTGGCGATAAGCCGCAGCACGGACGCGGACCCATTCGGTCATGCCCCGATKAGCACATGAATCAGAGACGCCAATGAGGTGCCGTTCCATGCGAATGACGTCGATCTACAGCCTGAGTTTCCTGGTTCTCGCGCCATGCGCGGCGTATGCGCAGACGGTTCCGGTCAATGTCGACAACTTCAAGCGCGCCGAGACCGATTTCTATATGGCAAAAACGGCCGCTGACGGCGGCTTCGGCAAATTCGCCCATAGCAGGACGCCGACACCGATCGACAAGCAGCCCGTGGTCCGGATGAACCGGGATACGCTCTACTCCCAGGCGCTCTTCGACCTCGACGCCGGCCCGGTGACCATCACCCTTCCCGAAGCCGGGAAGCGCTTCATCTCGATGCAGGTCATCAGTGAAGACCATTACACCCCGATGGTGGTCTACAAGCCCGGCCGCACGACGCTGACCAAGGACAAGGTCGGCACCCGCTATGTGTTCGTTGCGGTCCGTATCCTTGTCGACCCCAACGACACCAAGGACCTCGCGCAGGTTCACGCGCTGCAGGATGCGCTTAAGGTTGAGCAGAAGTCGGCTGGCAAGTTCGAGGCCCCGAACTGGGACCTGGCTCAACAGAAGAAGATCCGTGACGCGCTCGAAGCGCTGTCGGCGGCATCCGGCAGCTTCACCAACGCCTTCGGCCCGAAGGGCAAGGTCGATCCGGTCAAGCACCTGATCGGCACGGCAGCCGGCTGGGGCGGCAACCCCGACAAGGACGCATCGTACCCCTCGTTCACCCCGGCCAAGAACGACGGCACAACGGTTTACAAGCTCAAGGTCAAGGATGTCCCTGTCGACTCGTTCTGGTCGATCAGCGTCTATAACGACAAGGGCTTCTTCCAGAAGAACGATTACGACGCCTATTCGGTCAACAGCATCACCGGCAAGAAGAGTGCCGATGGCGCGATCGACATCCAGTTCGGCGGCTGCGACGGAAAAATCGCGAATTGCCTGCCGATTACGCAGGGGTGGAATTACACGCTTCGGCTCTACCGTCCTCGGGCCGAGATCCTGAATGGCAAGTGGACGATGCCGGAGGCGCAGCCTGCATCGTAGACGGCATCAGCCCCGTTCGTCCGGCCGGCAAGCAGCGGTAACCTTCCACCCGCTCAAGCCGTTGGCCGCATGGTGAAACCGGGACGGCGGTCGTCCGCTGTTCCGGTCCTCCTCGGACGGAGACTGAAGCTTCGCAACCTCGGCGTCCTCGCTCCGGACCGGATGAACACCCTATCGAGAGCTCACATCGAGATCATCGGACCGGATATCGTATCCAGTCCGATGATCTAACCCTTTGTCTTTGCATCGGCTTTCCCGAAAACGGCAGTCCACCTTTCGGGCCGATGCCCTAGAACCGGACGTCGAGCCTGCCCTTGAGGGCATGATCGCGGGCCTTGTCGCTGATCGCGGCGCTGTAGCTGACGCCGAGCGTGGTGGTCGCGGTTGCGCGCCAGGCGAGGCCGGCCTCGGCCACCAGGGCGTTGCGGGCAAGCGGGGCGGCGTAAGTCTGAAACGGCGTTGCTGCGCCGAGGAAGGCGAGCTTGGCTGCGGGCGTCGTGTCGCCAAAGGCATGGCGCCAACCGAGCATGCTGCGGGCCAGCAGCGGCGTCGCGCCCAACTGCATCTCGGCCCGCAGGCCGAGCGTCGAGAAGCCGAGGCGCTGATCGCGGCCGAGCACCTGCAGTGCGGTCGGGCCACCTGTCTCGGCGTCGCGGCTGGTGCGGACCGTGACGGCTGCGATCTGCGCGAAGGGCTCGAACGAGACCGGCCCGTAGGGCAGGGCGTAGCCGATCTCGGCGAAGGCCTGGGCGGTCGCGCTGCGGCCATCGAAGCGCAGCACATCGGAGATCCCGGGCAGTGTCACCCGGCGCGTTACGTCGAGATCACTCCACGCATAGGCCGCGCCGGCCCGCAGCGAGACCGCCCCGAAACGCATGCCGCCATAGAGCGCGCCATGGGCGCTGCCCAGCTCTCCGCTGGAGCGGCGTCCATCGACATCGAAATCGGTGCGCGTATAGCCGCCGGCGATGCCGAAGCGCCAGTGCCCGGCATCGCTCCAGGTCGAGTTGAGCTCGGCGCCAAGCAGCATGCCGCCGCCGCGCCGGTCGAGCGAAGCCGCGTTGCGGTCTCCGTCCGTGCGCCCCTGCGCCCCGATCGCCTCGCCCCAAAGCGTGAAGCGTTCCGTGGCGAGGCGCGGTGCCGGCAGAGCCGTGCCGGCAGATCTGCCGGGCGCGTCGGCGCTGAAGGCGCCGTTGACCGAGCCGCCGGACGAGCCGGCGGCCAGGGGCCAGCGCAGCCGGTTGAGGATGGATTCGCGAATGAGATGGCTGTCCTCGATCGCGACGCCGACCGCTTGCGCGTGAGCCTCACCCGAGAGCGCGTCGAAGCCGGCGCGGGCGTCGGCGACGCTTGCCGTGAGCAGCGCATCGTAGACACGGTGGCCGGCGCCCAGCGCTTCGGCTGCTCCCGCGGCACCGGCCTGGTTGCGGGTCAGGGCGACCTGCGGGAAGGCGATCGCGTTGCGATCGAGCGTCAGCGCCACCTCGGTGGCGCCATAGGCCAGGCTTGGCGTCAGGAAGGCAAAATTGGAGGCCACCGCGGCGAACTGGCCGCTGACCCCGCCCTGCGCCGTCAGGATGGTGTAGCGCGTCGAGGCGCCATAGCCGCCTTGTTCCGCCAGGAGCTGCACCGTTCCCCCGGACACGGTCGCGGTCCCGGTGGCGGCGATCCTGTCGGACTGGCCGGCGGCATTGACCTCGAGTTGATAGGTCGAGCCGGGCGCGAAGGAGATGTTGCCGGCCACGGTCAGCGTGCCGATCGAATTGCCCGGTGCGACCGTGCCGGCATGGCCGACAATGACGCTCCCGACCGTGCCGGAACCGCCGAGCGCGCCGCCGGCCAGCGTGATGGCGGAGCCCGTCAGCGAGCCGTTGACCGTGAGCAGGCCCGACAGCACCGAGGTCGCCCCGGTATAGCTGCTGTTCCCCGTCAGAATGAGCCGGCCGGAACCCTGCTTGGTCAGCGTCCCCGTGCCCGAGATGTTCGCGGCGAGCGTGGCGGTATCGACAAAATCCGCGACGATGGCGCCGTCATTCAGGATCGCGCGCGTGTCGATCGCGCCCGCGCGCCCGCCGGTGCCGAGATTGAGCACGGAGGTATCGCTGATCTCCACCCAGCCGGCCTTGACCGTGCCGCCATCCGCAGCAGTGAGCATGGCGGTGGTGGCGCCGCAGCCGCAGCCATAACCGACGAAGAGGCCGTCGACCACGTTGAGCTGGGAGCCTGCGCCCGTGACCGTCACAGTGGCGCTGGCGAGGCCCAGCCCGGCATCGGAATCGTAATAGAGGTTGCCGTTCAGATTGACGATGCCACCGTCGGAAACGACGAGCGCGCCGGTTCCATTGGACCATTTGGAGCCGATGAACATGTGCTGCTCGACATTCCAGACCGAGCCGGCTCCGGTCACGCTGACGGTCGACGAGGTCCCATGCCCCTCGATGAGCGCGCCCGCCTTGCTGTTCATCACGCCGCCGCCGCTGATGGTCAGGGTCGCGGCAGCAGGACCGCCGACATCCGTGTAGCCCTCATTGGTGACGCTGGAATTTGCCCCCGAAACCTCCATGGCGGATTTGATCGCCAGGTACCCCATCGGGTCCACCAGCTTCAGCGTTCCGCCATTGCTGACCCGGAGCAGGCCGCTCGACACTTCGTTCCAGCCCATTGCCCAGCCGGCCGGATCGCCGACCGTGAGCGAACCGCCCTTGATCTCGAGCGTCGGGCTCGCGCTGCCGCCGAGGGTGAGCGCGCCCCCGATGACATTCTGCGCTCCGGTCAGCGACAGGGTGCCGGCGCCGTTCACAAAGAGAGAGCCCGGGCCGGAAATCTGACCCGAAAGGGTCAACACGCCGCTGGTGTCGATCGTGCCGCCGGCTGCGCCCAACGTCACATCCCGTGCCGAGGTGAAGCTGCCGGTGGTTTTGAGTGTGCCACCGTTGAGGGTCAGCCCCCCTGAGACCGCACCGAGATTGGCGTCGCGGCTTATGGACAGAACGCCTCCGTTGATGTTCGTCCCGCCGCTATAGGTATTCGTCCCTGTCAGGATGGTGACCCCGGCCTCGATAAGAAGCGCGCCGGCGCCTGTGATCTTGGGCGCGAACGTGTAGGCCGTAGAGGTATGGTTGAAGACAATGCGTCCCGTGGCTGCGCCGAATGCGACTTCGGCCGCGAGAAGGCTCCCGACCGCCGCCGCCGGTTGGCCGGACGCGGCACCAATGTTCAATGTGCCTGTACCGCCATAAGTGCCATTGGAGGCGACTCCAAGGATGCCCCCGCCACCTTCAACGGAAACGGTGCCTCCGGCCTGAATGGTGAGCGTCCCGTCGCCGAAACCGCCGACATACATGAACGAACTGCTGCTCAGGGACGATCCGGCCCCTGTGACCGTCACCGAGCCCGCGGCACGATGGGAGGGGCCGGCGGCGTTGCCTATGACAACGGAATCAAACGAGACAGTCCCTCCTGCTTCTATGAGCAGCGAGCCAGTGCCAGAGTGTCCAACATCGAGTTGTCCACTGCCGCTGAGGGATGATCCAGTCCCCGTCACGCTGACTGAGCCGTTACCGCCGACGGCTACGCCGATGCGGACAATTTCGGAGCCCACGCTGACGGTACCGCCGCCCGCAATGGTCAGCGCGCCAGTGCCTGTTTGACCAATGTTGAGGAAGCCGCCCGGAGTCCAATGCGGCAGCGGATTGGGCGATGGAAGAGGCGAAACATCGCCCGTCACCGTCACGGATGGCGTTTGCGCGGCAGCTCCCAGCGGCAGGCCGGCGAGCCAGGTGACGAGAGACAGCGCCGTGGTCGCCGGGAAGGACGCAGCGCGGCGGCCCGGCCGCGCGTGTCCGCGTGCCTGCAGGCCGGATTGTTGCCGGCCACGAGCCGCATCTTCGATCAGTCGCAGGATGGCGAGCGGCGCTCGCGCTCCGCGCCCCACACCGGCCGCCCTCTGCACTCGCCTCATCTAGCCCCCCGGCGCCGCGGACAAGATCGAGACGCACCCGCAATGCATGCCCGACCGTGAGAGTTAGGGTAGCGGCACTCTCGCGACAATACGGCATTCGCCGTAGATGCCGCGGAAAAGTTGTATAACTCAGATGTTAAATGACGCAGCGTCCTGCCGTGTGGGCGCTGGAGCAGAACGCGGTCGGCTGGGCGAGAGTCAGTGTGCTGCGCCGCCGGCGCCGTCCCAGGGCATGCGAACCTCCGCTGGCGGTCGTCAGAGCGCAACTGCCAGGTTGTTGGGGAGGCGATATTCCCCTGAACAATGGTCGCAGTCTGCCCTTAAGGCTTAGAGAACTCCGGCCTCCGCTGCTACGATGCCCACCCGCGTCCGCTCACCGAGTGTCATTATGCCCACCAGCAACCCTCTGTCGTGGAGCGCTGAGAGCCTCCGTCGCGCTATCGGCGCGGCCGGGGTGGCCCTTTGGTCGTGGAACGTGGAGACCGACCGGTTCGCCATGGACGAACGGGGATATGCCTTATGGGCAGTGCAGGACGACAGCATCCCGGTAAAGTTCGAGGATCTCTCAGCCCGAATTCACCCCGCCGACCGGGATCGGGTACGGAGCGCGTTCACGGCGACGCGGGCGATCGTCGGCTCCTATGAAATAGATTTCCGCATTATTATCGATGAGGAAATCCGATGGATCTCCGCTCGGGGCATTGGCGACGATTCGCATCTGCACAATGGCATTGCCTACGGCATCTTTCTTGATGTGACGGGGCGCAAGCAGGCGGAGGAAGGCCATGAGCTTCTCGCCGGGGAGATGAGCCATCGCGTCAAGAATCTGCTGTCCATTGCCTCGGGGCTGACCCTGATCTCGTCGCGGTCCACGACGACCGCCAAAGAGATGGCCACCGAATTGACCGGGCGCCTGGCGGCACTTGGCCGAGCCCACGATTTGGTGAGACCGCTCCCGGGCCACCAAGGCCATGCGGCTCTGCTCGGCGACCTGTTGTCGATCCTGCTGTCTCCTTATGAGGACCTGGGCGCCTTCAGCGGGCGCATCCGCGTCGCGGTGCCGCGCATGGGCGTTGGTGAGAGTGCGGCGACCACGCTGGCCCTTATCATCCATGAGCTCGCGACCAACTCGTTGAAATATGGCGCGCTGTCGGCCGAGACCGGCACCCTGGACGTTTCGGGTTGCTCTGACGACGAAGAGATCAAGATCATCTGGACGGAGCGGGGAGGCCCTGCCGTCGAACCTCCGAACGGCGCCGGTGGTTATGGTAGCCGCCTCGTGGTTCGCAGCATCTCAGGGCAATTGGGGGGCTCGATCGACTACAATTGGTCCCTCGAGGGGGTCATTGTCACGCTGCGGATCAAGGCGGCGAAGCTCGCTGACTAGGTGTTGCGACGCACGGCTGCGATGACTCGCGCCGCAGGTAGGCCGTCCGTGTCTTTTACGGCAGGTGCGTTCTCGCGTGCCGGGCGATCGCCCGACCGCGAGATATCGATGACGTGTGCCGCCCCTGCAGAAATCAGGTTCAGCTTCGGGTCACTGGCGCGCCGTGCGCGCTGCTGAACGGTGAGGGATTTCCAAGAAGCGGACATTGCGCCGGAACGGCAGCGAGGCGACCGCGGGCTGACTTCAGCTCGCTCACTTCGCGAAGCGGCCTTCATACTTGAACGGCGGGGCCGCCTTCAGCTGTTCCTTGGTGGCGTTGATCCGGGCGTTCCATTTCTTGTCCGACGCATTCCAGGTGACGGCAAGGGCGCTGGGACTGACCGCAACATAGTGCTTGCCCATGCCGAGCAAGCCGCCGACAGACAGGATGTAGGAATCAAAGCCGTTGCCGGCGATGACGAAATCCTCGATCTCGCCAACGCTTTCGTCACCAGAGTTCCTGACGTCGAGACCCTTGAGACTGCTGACGAGCGCCGAAGACTCCTCGACAGAAACGAATATCTTTGGCTCCGCCGGTGCAGGGACGGGCGCCGTCTGGGCGATGGCGGTGCCGGTAAGCAGGGTGGCAGCGAAAGTAAACGCGATGGCGCGCATGTTTGGAAGGTCCTTCTCTTTGGTTCGCAGCCTGAACTGCTGCGGCAGGATGGAATGGGAATTCCGAGCACCCCAATCTGTTCCTCAGGGCGCAAACTCCGCGGGAAGAGACGGTGTCCACGGGCTGTGAGAGCGGTTGGGGGAGGGAGCCAATCACGACGGTGCAATCACGACGGTGAAAGTGCAGGAACTGATTCGGTTGACCCCACTTCCGGCCGCAGTCGCCGCCGCCTGTCGATATGCGCGTCAGGCGGCGATATGCTGATGTGGCAGCGGCAACGCGCGACGCCGGCGCTTCGCCGCACAGCCTTACCTGTAGCGGTAATATCCGGAGTCGTGTGCCCGGCGCCCATAGGCGCGCGCGTGTGGAGGGGGGGCGCCGTAGTGTCGACCGTAGCCCCGTCCACGCTTCCAGTGGGGAGACCCGTGCCAGCCCTTATGGCCCTTATACCCGTGGCCGCCATGCTTGATCTGCTCGATGTGATTTTGGCCCTCGATCGCCGTCAAACCCGCGACCGGAGTGGCCAGCGCCATGGACGGCGAAATTGAGCCGAAGCCCAGCGCGGCAGCCGCAACAAGGATGAACTTTCGCATCGGTGTCTCCCAGGAAATTGCTGAAGTGCGGAAGGGAAAGGAAGCAGGTGCGTGGACAAGCCGAGGATCATCCACGGCGGAGCGCCGGTCATACTCAGCCGCAGATGCGCGAGCGCCGCACAACGACCTCGCCAAAGCGGTTGACGCGACGCTTTTCCACCAACCGACAATCCGCGTAGCGCTCGCGGATGACCCGACGCTCGCCATACGCTCGGCGCTCGCGATATCGGGGGGCGTCATAGCCGGGCCGGTCAATTCCCATATCGAGCCGTACCTGAGACTGGGCTGGCGCGCCGAGCATCGCGGTCGCGGCAATGCCGGCAGCCATTAACAGTGTCCGTATCAAAGCGTATCTCCCCCAGAATATTGTGATGACGTCAGACTTGGGCTTGTCCGGGAAATGCAAAGACAGGAGCCCACCCAGGAAGGGTGGGCTCCTTCTCGATCATTCGATGATCTGCACGATCTTGCGGGTTTTCGGCTCGACGAGGACGGTCTGATCGTTGATCACCGTGTAGCGATATTCGGTTTTGCCGTAGCGAGCGGGAACTTCGCGATAGGTCACGGTGTCGGGCAATGTCGCGCCGACGACGACCTTTTCGCGATAAGCCACCGAAGGGACCTTCTGCTGCGTCACATAGGTCCGGAACTCGGTTCTCTGGTCCGCAGCGATACCTCCTACGATCGCGCCAGCCGCGGCGCCGCCGACCGCGCCAACGGCTGCACCGGCAGGTCCCCCGACAATTGCGCCTCCCACTGCGCCAGCGCCAGCGCCCGTGGCGGCGCCCGCTGCCGCACCAGAGTTCGACTGCGCAAATGCGGTCACCGGAACGACGGCGAGAGCGGCGATAAGAACAAGATTCTTGATCATGGTTCTTTCCTTTTCATGGGGCTCGGTTTTGGCCCCAGCTGAAAAGGTAAACGTGCGGGTAAGGCAAGATGTTCCATGAATAACTGTTCATGATGACATGTTTAGCAGCGCCTTATTATTTATCTATTCGGAAGCGCGATCACGCCCGCGATGGGCATGTCTGCTCGTGGCCCGGGCAGGCGGGGAACTTTCATTCGATGGGCGCGTATCGAGTGGAGAGAGCGATTCCGGAGCCCGTTCATGATCCCCTATTTGGCGGCACTTCTTCCGAGCGCGCTTCTCCTGGTCTCCCACGCGGACACCGACAGGGGCGTGACCTATACCTGCAGCTTCGAGGAAGGTGTGATCGTCATCGACCGACCGGACGCTGCGGGCGGGGTCATGGTTCAAATCCACGGCGAGGCACGGCGATACGTCTTCGACCTGCAGAAGCTGGTGCCGGACGATGACCGACTGCCGACTTATTATTTCCAGGCCGAATTGAAGCGTTGGAAGCTGTTGAACAAGCGCGGAGAAACCGTCGAGACGACGGTTTGCAAGGCAAGCCTCTAGCGGCTGGATGGCGCGACCCCGCTCGATGGTCATCGACTGGTCATCAGGTCCAGGCGCCGACGTCCGTGACGGGCCTGTCGATCGCCGATCATGACCACAAAGATGCCCGCGATGGCGCTCCCCCGGCCGCAAGGGAAAAATCCATCGAAGGACGCCTGAGCTGCGGTCATGCGTTTGTGTTTCACCAGCCTCAAGGGACCGGAGAGCCCGGGTGATTGCTGTCCTTGGATACGTCCGGCTGCGATCACCTCAGAGCGTCCTTCTGCCGAACGCTATCGAAAGATCGGCTCCGATCGCCGGGGCGGCGCGGATCAGAGCTCGCCTTGTCGCTAAGGAACGAGCAGTTGCACAAACTATGGCGGATTCACGGGGGCGGCTTTGCGCTGCGCGCCTTGCACGCGTTCTTTCCGCCGCCATAGGATCGGCGTGCTGACATAGCGGCGACGCCGGCAGGCTCCGGGGGCACCCGCGACCGTTCCATCTGCTCGCACGGAAGGTCTCAAGGCATGAAGCGTCGGACATTTTTGGGCGCTGCCGCTGGCGCCGCCGTATCGGCCCTCGCAAAGCCCAGCCTCGCGCTGCCGGCAAAGCTCCTGAAATTCGTTCCCGAGGCGGATGTCGCGATCGTCGATCCAGTCTGGACGACGGCGACGGTGACGCGCAATCACGGCTATCTGGTCTTCGATACGCTCTATGGGCAGAACGCCGATTATGGTTTCGAGCCCCAGATGGTGGCGGGCCATACGATCGAGGACGACGGCAAGACCTGGCGACTGACATTGCGCGAGGGCCTGCGTTTCCATGATGGCGAGCCGGTGAGGGCGCAGGACGTGGTGCCGAGCATCCGTCGCTTTTCCGCGCGCGATGCCTTCGGCCGGGCCTTGATGGATGCGACGGACGAATTGTCGGCCGAATCCGACCGCGTCGTGAAATTCCGGCTGAAGCGGCCGTTCCCGCTGCTTCCGGCAGCCCTTGGCAAGACCGGGACGTCGATGCCCTGCATCATGCCGGAACGGCTGGCGCTGACCGACCCCAACAAGCAGGTGACCGAGATGGTCGGCAGCGGCCCCTACCGCTTCAAGGCCGACGAGCGGGTGCCGGGCGCCTTGGCGGTCTATGAGAAATTTGCAGGCTATGTGCCGCGGCCGGATGGCTCCGCCACCTTCACCGCCGGCCCCAAGAGCGTGTTCTTCGACCGGGTCGAATGGCGCATCATGCCCGACCCTTCGACGGCGGCCAACGCGCTCAGCACCGGCGAGATCGACTGGTGGCAGAACCCGACACCGGATCTGCTGGGGACGCTGAGAGCCAAGGCCGGACTGAAGGTCGAAGGTCTCGATCCGGCCGGCGGCATCGGCTGCCTGCGCTTCAACAGTCTCCACCCTCCCTTCGACAATCCCGCAATCCGGCGCGCCCTGCTCGGCGCCATCGACCAGACCGAGTTCATGACCGCGGTCGCCGGAGACGAACGCTCGATGTGGAAGGACCATGTCGGCGTGTTCAGCCCCGACACGCCGCTGGCGACCACGGCCGGAACGGAGGTTCTGGTCGGCAAGCGGGATTTCGCGGCGGTCCGGCGCGCGCTGGCGGCAGCCGGCTACAAGGGCGAGCGCATCGTGCTGCTCGACCCGACCGATTACCCCTCGACCCATGCGCTGGCGATGGTGGCCGCGGACGCGCTGCAGAAATCCGGGATGAATGTGGACATGGTCTCGACCGATTGGGGCACCGTCGTTCAACGCCGCGCGAGCAAGCAACCCATCGACAAGGGGGGCTGGAACATCTTCTTCACCTATCTGAACGGCACCAATAATTTCGACCCCGCCAGCCAGCTCGGCATCCGCGGCAATGGCGATCAGGCCTGGTTCGGCTGGCCGAAATCGCCGCGCCTGGAAGAGCTGCGCCTCGATTGGTTCGGGGCCAAGGATATCGCCGCTCAAAAGTCGATCTGCGCCGAAATCCAGAAGCAGTTCTTCACCGAGGTGCCCTATATCCCGCTCGGCGCCTATTACGAGAAGACGGCCTATCGCGGATTGGCCGGGATGCGTATTGGCTTCGCACAATTCTACGACGTGAAACGAGCATGATGTCCAAGCCGATCCGTATCGCCGTTCTCCAGTTCGCCCATGAGACGGTCACCTTCCTCCCCAACGACACCACCCGCGAGGATTTCATCTATCCCGGCTCGCCGGCCGGCGGCGAGGTGCTGCTTGCGACCGACCCGAAGGGCTATATGGGCGGCTTCGTCCAGGTCGCGCGCGAACACGACGATGTCGAGCTGATCGGCATCACCTCGCCGCTCTGGCCGCGCACCGGCACGGGCTCGGGTTGGGTCACGCAGGATGCCTACGAGCATTTCCTCGGCATCATGATCGAGGAGCTGAAGGCTCAACCGGCGCTGGACGGCGTCTATCTGGCGCTTCACGGCGCGCTGGCGGTACGCGGCGTGCCGCGTCCCGAGGCCGATATCGCAAGGCGCGTCCGCGAGGTCGTCGGCCCGGAGGCCTTCATCTCCGCGACATTCGATCCCCATGGCAATGAGGACGAAGCATTTCTAGAGCAGGCCGACATGGCCTTCTGCGTCAAATACTTCCCCCATTACGACATGCACCTGCAGGGCGAGCGCGCGGCGCGCATGCTGGTCAGGGCGATCCGCGGCGGCTTCAAGCCGGTGCACCGGTCGCTGCGGATCCCGATCCTCGCACCCACGGTCGTGATGTGGACCGGCGCCTCGCCCTGGTCCGACCTGATCCAGCGGGCGCTGATCTGGGAGGCGCGGGAGCCGGATGTCTTCGTCAATGTCTTCTTCGGATTTCCCTGGTCGGACGTTCCCGATGCCGGGATGGGCCTTCAGGTCCTGACCAATGACGACCCGGATCTCGCCGAGCGCGTGCTCCGCGATATGGCCGACTGGACCTGGCGGCGGCGAAAGGCGCTGCTCGAGACCGTGAAGATCCACACGATGGAGCAGGGCGTCATTCTCGCCCGCGAGGCCGTGACGGAGGGCAGGGCGCCGGTCGTGCTCGCCGATTACAGCGATCGCTCGGGCTATGCCACCTGGCTGCTGCGGGAGATCGTCGCGCAGAGCTGTGAGCGCACCCTGATCGCCACCATCGCCTCGCCCGAGGCTATCCGTGCCGTGCTCGCGGCCGGAGCCCGGCCCGGCGATGCGTTCGACGCGGAGATCGGCGGCCTCTTCGATGAATCGGCAGGCGAGCCCGTGCGCATCACCGGCACGATCCGCGATATCCGGACGGCCACGAACCGACGCGGCATGGGCAACGAGTCCGTCTGCGTCAGCTTCGGCAACGGCAATGTGCTGGTCTTGAGCCCTTATCTGGTCCAGATCATCGAGCCATCGGAACTCCGGGAACTCGGTCTCAAGCCCGCGGAATTCGATATCATCGCGATCAAGTCCCGCGTCCATTTCCGCCGGGGTTTCGACGATAGCGGCTTCGCGCCGACGATCCTGCTGGTCGAGCCGTCGCAGCCCTTCATGGGCACGGTGCATCTCGAAGCTCTGCCCTACGAGAACCTGACGCTGAAGGACTACTATCCCTATGGCAGCCCGCGCTTTCAGCCGGAGGAGGGTGGAGATCGCTAGCGTCGGCCCGACATAGCGGACGGCGGTTTTCGGGAAAGCCGATGCAAACACAAAGGCTGAGATCATCGGAGCGGATACGATATCCGGTCCGATGTCCAGGCGTGATCTCGGTGGTCCATTACGATGACCGCAGGACCGGGAAAGCGACTATTCCGATAGTACCGGCTCCGATTGAAATCTGACCTGTTCTGCGAGCAGGCGATAATGGGCTATCTGCCCCGCAGACCAGGTTTCGAACTCCGACAGAAAATCAGGCGCGACCGCGACCGTGCGGCCGCCGTGATCGACTGAAAAGCAGCCGCGCCGCTCGGCCTCATTCAGGATATTGCCGATATGCTGGCGCGAGACGCGAAAGCGCTCCGCCAATCCGCCATAGGACAACGAAACAGGTGCGGCGGCACCGGCGCGGGCCGCGTAATGAGCACCCAGCACGGCCGATAGCACCGGATAGCCGCAATCCTGTTCGGCCAACCGGACAATCTTCGCGAAGGGCGCGAAGTAGACGTCTTCCTGAAGGAACATATCGTAGGAACGGCCGAGCCAGTCGGCCAGAGCGATGTCCTGGCTGCGCAGGTGAGCGGCGAACGGCCGTGGCGGCGGGGCGATTTGCTCCGAAGCTTCGAGAAATGCCAGGGGTGAGCGACCGATCTCCAGGAGGAGCGCCATCGCGGGCTGTAGCCGCACGGCGCGGCGATCCTGGGAGGCGCGGGTCGCGACGACATACCCGCCCAGCTTCAGCGCAGCGACGAGGGCGGCGACCTGCCGGGGGCTGGCGTGTGCAGACCGCTGAAGGGCGGAAATCGTCGGCAGTTCTCCTCCGCTCCGGCGCCAGCGGGCATCCTGGCCGATCAAGGCGAACGAGACGAGATAGCGCAGCTTCTGTCCGAAGAACTTGTCAGCCGGCCAGGCCATCTCCGGTGGCTGCATCATCGCGATGCAGTAGTTCTGCAACGCGTGGCCGAAGGCGGGCGAACGGATCAGCTCGACCGCATAGGACCATACGGGCTCCTGCGCATAGGCATCGACGGCGGGATGCAGATGGTCGGCGCGGCTGACCGGCCGAAAAGCGTCGCTCATGGCGGAATACCTGCAAAGTTTGGACTTTGCTATCTGTGTGGGGGCTGGAGTAATGCGATGTCCAGAGCCGATCGAGATCGACAGATAACGAGCTATGCGCCCTTCTGCTATCAATTCCTCGAAGCCGCCGACAAAGAACGGGCGTATATCATCAAGGCACCATGATGTCAGAAGCGGATACATCAATTTTTACAGGATTTATTGTTCAATCACTTTGTATATTGCCTTCTGTTTCCTTGGGTCCCATGCCGCAAATGGGCAGACCAATGGCAATGTGGGCGGCCTGGGCGAGGTTTCAACCAATAATCCCTATCCTTTCAGCACACTGACCTTCATTGGGACGGCTGGTCATATCCGTGCCTTGAACGACGTGAACCTGGGCAGCCAGGTGTTGACCGACGATGACTCGGTCGCCCGGCTGACGGCCGTCGCCGGTCGAACATTGTCTGTGTCGTTCGGCCGGTTCGGACGAAATTCGACCCTCTATCTCGGTTCAGCCACCGACACCGGAAACATCAACGTGACCGGCTGGACTGGATTCGGAGGCCTGGGTGCGCGGCTGGTCATCGAGGGGGGCAATGCCATCGCCGCCGGCCAAGATCGGCTTGGGCTCGCCGACTTCGGTCGATCATTCCGCTCGATCACCATCAACGATGGCGCAACGCTGCAGTTCTCAAGCTACGAAGCGACAATCAACCGTCTCGAAGGCGGTGGCGCAATCGGGATCGCTGCGGCGCTGACGATTGGCGGCGGGACGTTCTCTACGAGCATTACGGGCGCGTCGCGCTTGAGCTTTCAGGGAGACAGCATCTGGACTGGGGTCGGCGCCGGCATCGGCACGCTCGAGGTGCGATCCGGCGCGACGCTGACCACCAACAATCCCGGCGCCGTCGAAGCGAAGACGAACCTCCAGATCGATGGCACCTATCGGCTCAACTCGGCCCTTGCCGTGGACGGCTTGAGCGGGAGCGGCCTGATCGAGCTGGGGCTTGGGGCGCGGCTGAGCGCAGGTTCGCAGGACGCCAGCTCGACCTTCAGCGGGGTGATCTCGGGCAGCGGGGGCGGGCTGACCAAGGACGGCAGCGGCACGCTGACCCTGGCTGGCGCCAGCACCTATACCGGTGCGACAATCGTCAATGGCGGCACTTTGCAGATGGGCATCGGCAACGCTCTGCCCTCTTCGACAAACATCACGCTGAATGGCGGGACCTGGAGGCTCGCGGGCTACGATCAGGCCGTCGCCAGCCTGGCGGGAAATGCGGGGACGACCGTCGCGCTCGGCTCGGCCACGCTGACCCTCGGCGGTGGCTCGAATATCGGTTTCTTCGGCAATATCACCGGGACCGGCGGCCTGACAAAAGTCGGGGCGAACAGTCAGGACTTGTACGGCGTCAATTCCTATTCAGGCCCGACAACCGTATCGGGCGGCATGCTCCGCATTGCGCTCGGCGGCACACTGCTCAACTCCCGGCAGATCAACATCTCGGGCGGAGCGGCCTTCGACGCGGTCAGCAGCAATGCGCTTTCGCCGCAAGCCGTCGTCACCCTGAGCGGCGCGAATACGAGTTTCCGGATCAACGGCGACCAGAGCATTGGCGCGCTCAGCGGTACGGCAGGCGCGCAGGTGATCTTTGGTGCCGGACGCACTCTGACCGTCGGTGGCAACAATGCCAATAGCACCTTCGCTGGCAATGTCGGATCGGACGGCCATGGCAGCCTGATCAAGACCGGCACGGGCGGGTTCACGCTCTCGGGCGCGAGCAGCTACACCGGTTCGACCACAGTCGATGGCGGCACGCTGGTCGTGAACGGCTCGATCGCCGCTTCTTCCGGCGTGACGCTCAACGCCGGGGGCACGCTTGGCGGCTCGGGCACCGTCCCGGGCGTGACCGTCACCGGCGGCACGCTCTCGCCTGGCAACTCTCCGGGCACGCTGACGGTCTCCGGCAATCTCATGATGGACGCGGTCTCGACCTACCGTGCCGAGGTGCAGGGGCCGCTCGCCGACCGCATCAATGTCAGCGGCACGGCTGCGCTCGCCGGCACGCTGCAGATCGTGCCACTCGGCCAGACCTTCCGTTTCAACAGCCCCTACACCCTGCTCTCGGCAGCGGGCGGGCGGAGCGGCACCTTCGGCACCGTCGACACGACCGGCGCTTTCGGCGACGGCGTCACCACGACCGTGAGCTACACCGCCCAGGACGTGCAGTTGACCTTGACCCCGCGCCCGCTGACACCCGGCGGCTCAGGGGATCCCGGCTCGTCACCAGGCTCGCCACCCGGCTCTCCATCGGGCTCGCCTGCGCTCGGCGTGACCTCGCCGCGTAACGCCTATGCCGTCGCCGCCTCGATCGACAGGGCGGTGGCGAATGGGGGCGACGCCTCGCCGCTGTTCAACCTCTACAACCAGCCGGCGAGCGCGATTCCGGCCGTCGTCAACCAACTCTCGGGCGAGATCCATGCCAGCGTTCCGGCGCTCGGCTTCCAGGCGGCGAACGCGTTCCTCGGCACCATGCTCGACCCCAACGGCCGCGGCCGTCTGGCCGGTGCGGCGGGGGCGCCCGGCGGAGCGGCCGGCTTCACCGCCGGTCTGCCCTCGAAAGGAAGCGCCGCCGGGCCTGCCACCTTCGACCCGGCGCGCTTCTCGCTCTGGGGCGCTCCCTTTGGCTCGCGCGGACGCAATGATGGCGAGCGCCTTATCGGCTCGGCCAATCGCACGCTCGATGACGCGCATCTGGCGGTCGGCGCCGATGTCCTGCTGGCGCCGGGTACGGTCGCGGGTGTCGCGGTCGCCGCGGGCCAGGCGCGCGCCTCGCTGTCCGGCGGGCTCGGCAAGATCCACAGCGACGCCTTCCAGGCGGGGCTCTATGGCCTGACCAGGCTCGGCCCGGTCAACCTCGCCGCCGCCGGCGGCTATGCCAGACTGGACAACGACGTCCACCGCGCCGTGCCGGCGCTCGGCAATGCGCTGAGCTCCTCCTATGCCAGTACGGCCTGGAGCGGGCGGCTGCAGGCGACCGCGGCGCTGGCAAGCTGGAACGGCCTCACAATCTCGCCGCTGGCGGCCCTGCAGGCGGTGCATGTGCGCAGCCCCACCTTCACGGAAGGGGCCGGGTTCGCCGGCAATGCCGGTGCACTCAGTCCCTTCACGGAAGGGGCCGGGTTCGCCGGCAATGCCGGTGCACTCAGTGTCGCCAGGCGCAACGCTGTCACCAGCCGTTGGGAAGTCGGCTTCCAGCTCGACGGGCAGGCGATGGTCGGCGCAGTGCCGGTCACCGGCTTCGCGCGAGCCGCCTGGGCTCATTACGTCGAGCGCGATGCCAGCCTCGCCGCCAGCCTGATTGCGCTGCCGGGCGCGAGTTTCGCCGCCAGCGGGGCCCGGCCCGACCGCGACAGCGCCCTGATCGCCGCCGGCCTGGACGCAAAGTTCAACGAGCGTGTCTCGCTCGGCATCCGCCTCGACAGCGAGCTCTCCACCAACACCAGAAGCCTCGGCGGCACCGCACGGCTCGCCGTCAACTTCTGACGAGGGCGGATGCGGCGTCGTTGTCGGGCGGAGAACGCCGGTTCGCCTTCGGCGGACATTGCCTGTTTCGGGTGGGACCGTCGGCGCGGGGTGGAGGTGATCGAGAGCGGTGCTATGAAGGGGACATGCCCGGTGCGGATGCGATCACGCTGCATCGCCTCAGGCACCCAACCATCATCTCTGTTCCAGCAACGGTTCCAGTGTCCTGAATGTCCGACAACGCCGCAATCGCATCCCGCATCGCCGCCGAGATCGGCGCGCGCCTGCCGCAGGCAGCCGCCGCCATTGCACTGATCGACGAGGGGGCGACCATTCCCTTCATCGCGCGCTATCGCAAGGAGGCGACCGGGGGGCTGGACGACACCCAACTGCGCCTGCTCGGAGAACGGCTGATCTATCTGCGCGAACTCGAAGGTCGACGCGCCGCCATTCTCGGGGCCATTCGCCAGCAGGAGAAGCTCACGCCTGAACTCGAGGCCTCGATCTCTGCCGCCACGACCAAGGCGGAGCTGGAGGACATCTATCTTCCGTTCAAGCCCAAGCGCCGCAACAAGGCCGAGATTGCGCGTGAGCGCGGCCTGGGGCCACTCGCCGAGGCGATCCTGGCCAATCGCCGAGCTGTCCCGGCCGAGCTGGCGGCGGCCTATCTGGCCGACGACGTGCCTGACACCAAGAGCGCGCTGGACGGTGCCCGGGACATTCTGTCGGAGCAGTTCGCCCAGAATGCCGAACTGCTCGGTCGTTTGCGCGGCTACCTCCATCAAAGGGCCGAGTTGCGTGCGCGCGTGATCGCAGGGAAGGAGGAGGCGGGCGCCAAGTTCGCCGACTATTTCGATCACGTCGAGCGCTGGGCCAACGTGCCGAGCCACCGTGCGCTGGCCATGCTGCGGGGCCGGAACGAGGACATTCTGACGCTCGACATCGAGGTGGACAGGGATGATCCGCGCCCGGTCAAGCCGGTGATGCGCATGATCGCCGACACCTACGCGATCGGCGACAGGTTGCCGGGCGATGCCTGGCTGATGGAGGTCGTCGGCTGGACCTGGCGGGCGAAGCTGTCGCTTCACCTCTCGGTGGACCTGATGACCGATCTGCGGATGAAGGCCGAGGCCGAGGCGATCAATGTCTTCGCCCGCAACCTCAAGAATCTGCTTCTGGCCGCACCGGCCGGATCGCGGGCGACCATGGGTCTCGATCCCGGCATCCGGACCGGCGTGAAGGTGGCGGTGGTCGACGGCACCGGCAAGCTGCTTGCCACCACGACCGTCTATCCATTCCAGCCGCGGAACGATGTTCGCGGCACGCAGGCCGAGCTTGCGAGCCTCATCCGCAAGCATGGCGTGGAACTTGTCTCCATCGGCAACGGGACCGGCAGTCGCGAGACCGAGAAGCTGGTCGCGGAGCTGCTCGGCGATCTGCCGCCGCCCAAGCCGATCAAGGTGGTCGTCTCGGAGGCCGGCGCCTCGGTTTATTCCGCCTCGGAACAGGCCGCCGCCGAGTTCCCGGACCTCGACGTCACGCTGCGCGGCGCGGTTTCCATCGCAAGGCGCCTGCAGGACCCGTTGGCGGAGCTCGTCAAGATCGATCCGAAATCGATCGGCGTCGGCCAGTATCAGCACGATGTCGATCAGTATCATCTCGCCCGCGCGCTCGACGCCATGGTCGAGGATGCCGTGAACGCAGTCGGGGTCGACCTCAACACGGCCTCGGCCTCGCTGCTGGCGCGGGTATCGGGGCTCGGCGCTGCGCTCGCCGAAGCGATCGTCGCGCATCGCGATGTCAACGGACCGTTCGGTACGCGCCGCCAGTTGCTCGCCGTTGCCAGGCTCGGACCTCGGACCTTCGAGCAATGCGCCGGGTTCCTGCGCATCCGGGACGGATCAGAACCACTCGACGCCTCATCGGTGCATCCGGAGGCCTATGGCGTCGCCCGCAAGATCGTCGCCGCCTGCGGGCGCGACCTGCGCTCCCTGATGGGTGACAGCGCTGTGCTGTCCAGGCTCGATCCTCGCAGCTTCGTCGACGATCGCTTCGGCTTGCCGACTGTCCGCGACATCATCGCCGAGCTCGACAAGCCGGGCCGCGACCCACGTCCTGCCTTCAAGACCGCGGCCTTCGCTGATGGCATCGACGACATGAAGGACCTCGAAGTCGGGATGACGCTGGAGGGCACGGTGACGAATGTTGCCGCCTTCGGCGCCTTCGTCGACATCGGCGTCCATCAGGACGGGCTCGTCCATGTCTCGCAGCTTGCCGAGCGCTTCGTGAAGGACGCGCATGAGGTGGTGAAGGTCGGCGACGTCGTGAAGGTGCGTGTCTTGGAGATCGACATCAAGCGCAAGCGCATCTCGCTGTCCATGCGCAGCGACGCAGGCGGCGACAGCTCGAAGGGGCCGCGTGAGACCGCGCGCCAGGATGCGCGCGGCGGCCAGGGGGCTCGCGACGGCCAGGATGCCCGCGGCGGCAAGGACGCGCGCGACGGCAAGGGTAACCCGGGCCGGGGAGGGCCGGCGCGGACACCGCAGAAGGAAAGCCAGGGTGCCCTGGGTGCAGCCCTCATGGACGCGCTCAAGCGTCGATAAGGAAGCCGAACCGCCCCCCTTGGCCAAGCCGGCCAAGGGGGGCGACCGATCTCAGGGATGTGAAGATCGGTCTCTGGCACGGCAGCGCCACTCGACAGGGGAAATGATACCAACAAAGGCGCCGCCAGCGGCAGCCATATGATTGTCGGCGTCCGCTCCGAATTTGTGGCCAGCCAGAGCACTGCTCTCGATCGAGTGTCCGAGCCGCGCCAAGCCATCCACCACGTTGTAGCCGCCGTTGACGTCTTCCAGCGAGGCATCGTTCAGCGGAGCGTTATCGGGCTCTGTGCTCATCGGTCTGCTCCTTCCCGGGCCGGGCCCGTCATTGCGTTGAGAAAGGCCTATCGAGGCCTGCTTACGCCGCGTGTTCCCTGGATCACTTGTGCCTATTTGATCTTTCTTGGAGCGAATCCAGCGTGGCCTTGAACGGTTCGAAGAGTTTTCCGAACACCTTTCCCCAGCTGTCGATCGGATGCAGAATTGATAGATTCATTTTCTCTGCTCCCGTGACAGTCTCCAATTCGTCATCGGAGAGTTTCAGGTCTTTGCGATCTTCGCCGGTTTCAAGCTTTTCGTTGCCCATTGTCTTCTCCGTCGAGCTGTGGCTGCCTTGAGCCACGTGGGGTGGGATGTGCCAGACACCGCAGCAGCTCCCGCACGGTCATGACGCGGAGGCTTCAAATCACGGCGCCGGGCCAGGCCGGAACGCGGGCATCCTGCAGCGGGCTATCCGCGCGGCCTGATCTGATCAGGTTGATTCAATCTGATCGGATCAGGCTCCAAATTATTGATAGGGTTCAGGTTCTGCGGATGGCCGGGGCTTCGCAATTGCCGGCACGATCCCAGCGGATATAGCCGCCATTGCCGTCCGGGCGGACGGAGCTTCTGTTTTTGGTCGGCTTGAAGAAACCATGGGCGTCTCCGGGCACGGTCGTCACCCACATCGAAGCCTTGCCGCTATGGTCCCAATGCCCACCGGTTCCGGCGCCATGCACGTCGTCGAGCTCGGCCTCGTCGAGCTTGCGGTTGCTGCTGTCGATCTTGCTGTTCATATCGGGTCCCTCTGCGTTCGGATCGTCGGCGATGGTTCTGAACATTCCATAGTCGCGTTCGGGAGATGTCTGGTTCACGCGACCTGCCTGAGCGCCAGTTGGGCGAATACTCCGCCCCGCTCCAGAAGCTCGCGATAGCTTCCTTCCTCGGCGACCCGCCCTCCCTGCAGCACATAGATGCGGTCGGCGTTCTGGATGGTCGACAGGCGGTGCGCGATGACGACGCGGGTGGCGTCGAGCCATTCCAGCCCTTGGGAGACAATCTGCTGGGTCCGGTTGTCCAGCGCGCTGGTCGCTTCGTCGAAGAGCAGGATCCGCGGCCGGCGCACCACCGCACGCGCGATCAGCAGGCGCTGCCGCTGGCCGCCCGAGAGCAGCGTGCCGTCTTCGCCGACGAAGGTGTGCATGCGCATCGGCATGGCCCGGATGTCGGCGTCCAGTCCGGCGAGGCGCGCCGCCTCCCAGGCATCCGCCTCTTTCAGCGCGGCGCCGTTGAGGATATTGTCCAGGATGGTACCGCTCGTGGCGCGGCTCGACTGGAGCACGACGCCCATCTGCCGGCGCAGCGCACGCAGATCGAGGCTGCTCAACTCCTGGTCGTCGAAGAACACCGAGCCGCTCTCCGGCGTCTCGAAACCCAGCAGAATGCGGATCAGCGTCGACTTGCCGGAACCGGAGGTACCGACGATGCCGACGAACTCGCCGGGCCTGATCCTGATCGACACGCCGTCGAGAACGGCAGGGCCGTCGACGCGGTAGCGAAACACCACATCGTTGACCTCGATCCCGCCGCGCAGATCGTGCAGGGCGCCGCGCCGGCCGATGTTCTCGGGCGAGGCCGCGAGCAGCGGCGCGGCACGGCCATAGAGCGGCTTCAGGGACAACAAGGCGGGCMGCGCGCTTCCCAGCGACAGGGTCGCCGCCATGAACTGGCCATAGGCGGCGTTGAAGGCGACGAAGCGGCCGATGCCGATCTCGATCCCGCCGAGGCCGACGATCCCGATCAGCAGGGCGGCCGAGGCGATGCCAAAAGCCGTTCCGAAAGCGGAGAAGCCGGATGAAAGCGCGCCCTGCCGGAAGCCGAGGGCCCGCCGCGCGATGAAGAGCGGCGACCAGCGGGCGAAGGCCCGCGCCTCGGCGCCCGCGACCTTCAGCTTCGCGATGCCCTGGATCAGTTGCAGCGCCAGGGCCTGCAGCCGGCCTTCCGTTTCAAGAGCCCGCTGCTTCCAGGCGAGCATCCGCAGATTGACCCCCACCATCACGACGAGCTGGACGATGACGAGGCCGATCGCGACGAGGGCGAGGCGCCATTCGTAATAGAGAATCAGGGCGAGGCTGGAGACCGAGAAGACCGCCGAGAGCAGGGAGCTGACCGCCGTCCCGCTCACCGCGTCGCGCATCTGGTTGATCGCCGCGGCCCGCAAGGCGAGATCGCCCGCGGCGTGGTTTCGGAAAAAACCGGCCGGCAAGCGCAGGAGCCGGTCCCACACCGCTCCTTCGAGATCGGTGTTCAGGAGCGTGGCGAGCCGCAGCACCAGAAAGCCGCGCACGAGCTCAAAGACGATGCCGCCGAGCCCGAGCGCCGCGATGCCGGCCGTGAGTTGGAGCAGTTCGGGATACGAGGCCGCCGGAATCACCGTCTCGAACAGGATCTCGGTCGCCATCGGCGTCACGAGGCCGAGCAGACTCCCGGCCAGCCCGATGATCAGGATGGCCATCAGGGCGGGCCACGCGAGTGGCGCGGCGAAGCGCAGCAGCCCGCTTCCGTCGATCGCCGCGTCGGGGAGGCGGCGCTGGAGCACGTAGCCGTAGTCGGCGACGGCAGCCGCCGTCCCGGCATCGACGGGCCGGTCCCGGCCCGCCTCGCGGATGCGGTAGCCGCCTCGCCAACCCGTTCCGGCGATCAGCGCGGCCGGGCTGCCGTCCTCGCGCCGGAAGCCGAGAACCGATTGCCCGCCCCGGCGCCACCAACCCGGCTCCAGTCGGATGCGGCGTGTCCGCACGCCGGCCCAGGCGGCGAGGTCGGCGATCTGTCGCTCGATCGGCAGGCCGTCATCCTTGCCCGCCTCGGGCGACGGCGTGGAGGGCATGCTGACCGCCGTGGCCTCGGCGACGGTGCGGAAAGTCGACGCGAGCGAAGCGCCGTGCAGCACGCCGCCGGCGGCAGGAGCCAGAAGCGGCGCGACGCTCGAGGCCAGGACGGCGCGGTCGCGGACAACCTTGCTGGCGATGCGGGCGACCTCGTCGTCGTCCCGGTTCGCTTCCGCGAAGGCGAGTGCGCGGGTTATCCGCTCGTGATGTCCGAGCAGGGCGCGCGCGAGGCCGCCTTCCGCGGCCAAGGCCGCGCTCGTGCGGCAGCCGATCGCGGTGCTGCGTTCAGCGACGATTCCACCCGATGTCACCGGGACCGCGGGCATTCCGGGGAGAACCGGGCCGGCGCCCGGCAGATCGGTCAGAAGGGCTGCGTCGCCGGCTGCGGCCCAGAGCAGCCCTTGCGCCGGCCGCGCGACACAACCCGGTTCGAGCCTGCCTTCTCCATCGCCGAGCAGGACGGGGGTGCCCGTCAAAGGCTCGGCTGCAGCGCGGGCGGTGCGCTCGACCCAACTCTCTGCTGCTTCGATCGCGGCGGCCTCGCCGGCATCGAGGCTGGCCAGGAAGGGCTCGATCGCGAAGGCCGACAGCCGCGATCCCAGCGCGGGAAAGGCAAGGAGCCGCGCTTCCGCCGGAATCGGCGATAGAGCCGCTGTCAGGGAAAGCGGCAGGGCGATGTCGTGGGGACCGAGAGTAGCCAGGCGCCGGCGCCGTCCCGCCCGGCCGGGCCAGTCGAGATAGAGATCGGCCGAGCCAGCATCGACCCGCAGGCCGGCGGCCGAGACGGGCACGGCTCCGCTGGGATCGACGGGCGTCGTGCCGGAGGCGGCGAGCAGGTGAGGAGCTTCATGCAGCACGGATCAGTTCCCCATAGGTGCCCGGCTGGTGGTAGAGCGCCTCATGCGATCCGCGCTGGACGATCCGGCCTCGGTCGAGCACGAGAATCTCGTCGCAATCGCGGATGGCGCTGAGGCGGTGGGTGACCAGGATGATGGTGCAGCCGCGGCGTCGCAGATTGTCGAGGATCGCCGCTTCGGTCGCGGCATCGAGGGCGGAGGTCGCCTCGTCGAGCACGAGGATGCTCGGTTCCCCCACCAGCGCACGGGCGATCTCCAGGCGCTGGGCCTGGCCGCCCGACCAGTTACTGCCGCCCTCGCTGACCGGGGCATCGTAGCCGCCGGGGCGCGCCGCGATGGTGTCGTGCAGCCCGGCATCGCGGGCGGCCTCGACGATCGTCCGCTCGCTCACCCGCGGGTCCCAGAGTGTCAGGTTCTCGCGAACGGTGCCCTCCATCAGGACAACGGATTGCTCGACATAGGCGATCGAGGCGGCGCGGACGCCCGGCAGAATCCGGTCGGCCGGCTGCCCGTCGAAGGCGATCTCGCCCGCCCAGTGATCGGCCAGCCCGACTATCAGCCGCGCGATCGTGGATTTGCCGCTGCCGGAGGGGCCGACCAGGGCGATGCGCGCACCCGGCGCGACCGTCAGCGAAAAGCCTTCAACCAGCGGCGGATCGAGCGGGTTGTAGCCATAGGCGAGATCGGTGATCTCGACCGCGCCGGAGAGGCGGCGCGGCGCAGTCTCGGCCGCTTCCGCAAATGTCGGATCCAGGCGGCGGTCGAGCGGATAGCGCAGTACGTCGTCGACGCGCTCCATCGCCACCCGCAATTCGCGCATGCCCGAGGCGACGCCGACGAGCCCGCTCACCTGCGACAGGAAGCTCGACAGCACGGTCTGGAACGCCGCGAGCGTCCCGATCGTGATCAGCCCCTCCATGACGCGCCAGCCGCCGACGCCGAGGATCGCGGCCATCGTCAGCGCGCCGAGCGCGCGCGGGATCAGATCGAGGAGCTGGAGCGGCAATTGCGAGCGGTGCACCGCATTCATGGTGCGCGCCTGCGCATTGGCCCAGCGATTCAGGAAATCGTCCTCGGAGGCCGTCGCCTTCAAGGTCTCGATCGACTGGATGCCGCTGATGGAAAGGCTGCCGAGCGCCGCATATTCGCGCATGACGGTGCGGGCGGCATCCTCCTGTCGCCGCGCGACGAGACGGGCAAATACCGCGTTGAAGAGAGCGAGCGCCAACCCGATGCCGGCCAGCACCGGATCATAGACCGCCATGAGGGCGCCGTAGAACAGGGTCGCGAGCCCGGTCACCAGCATGGCCGAAACCTGGCTGCCGATCAGGTCGCAGGCCCGCTCCGTCGTCGCGAGCCGGCTCGCGATGTCGCCCGCATAGCGCTGGGCGAAGAAGCTCGGCGAGAGCCGCAGCAGGTGCCATGTCAGCTTCAGGCCCAGCGACACGCCGAGCTTCCATTGCAGGCGCGCGAGGAAATAGCCTTGCAGCCAGCTCAGCAGCCCGCCGAGAAGGGCCGCGCAGGCGAGGCCGAGCAGCAGCGGCCGCATCCAGTCCGTCAGATGGCGGACGAGGATGTCGTCGACGAAGACCTTCGTCGCCGCCGGAACGAAGATGCCGGGCACGAGGGCGGCGATGCCGGCCAAAACCAGGAAAACGACGGCGCCGCGCGAGGGCGCGAGCTGCTCGCGCACCGCGCCCCAGACATTCGTCCGCTCGCCTGAGGGCTGGAAATCGGGCCCCGGCGCCATCGTCAGCATCACGCCGGTGAAGGCGCTGTCGAATTCCTCATGCGTGACCGTGCGCGGGCCACTGGCGGGATCGTTGAGATAGACGACCTTGCGGCCGACCCCCTCCAGCACGACGAAATGGTTGAATTCCCAGAACAGGATCGCCGGCAGCGGTTTGCCGGCGAGCTTGTCCGGCTCTGTGCGCCAGCCCTCGGCCACCAGGTCGTAGCGGCGCGCCGCCTGCACCAGGTTCTTCGCCTTGCTGCCGTCGCGCGAGACGCCGCAGGCGACGCGCAGCTCCTCGAGCGGCACCCATTTGCCGTGATGGGCCAGGACCATGGCGAGACAGGCGGCGCCGCATTCGACGGCCTCCATCTGCAAGATGGTCGGGACCCGCTTGCGGCCGGTCTGCGGGAAGCGCACGGGAGGCACCTTGCTCATAGGCCGACGAACCGGCGCAGCGCCGGAATGAACAGGCTGATCGGCCGGCCCGACTTCACGGTCACCTGGCCTTCCAAGAGAGTGGTCGAGGCGAGTTCGATCTGCTCGCTGCGCTGGGAGGTCCAGGCGTAGCTGTCAGGGCCGCCGGAACCGGGATTGATCCGCACGACGAGCTGGAGCGGCGGCCCAGCCTTGGTGAAGAGGCGGGCGAGATCGGGGTTGCCGAGGCGATGGGTCAGCGCCGCCTCGTTCTCCGGGCTGTCGTCGACCTGGATGACCGTGCCGATCAGCGAGCCGTATTCCTCCTTCTTGGCGGTGGAAGGCGACAGGCGCACCTCCATGCCGAGCTTGACCTCCTTGCCGCTGTCGGCCGGCACGTAGAGCAGCGCGTCGAGCCGGGGCCCGCCCTGTTCGATCACCATCAGCTTCTGGCCGGCGCTGACCAGCGCATGGTCGCCGGCCTCGTTGGTGGTGATGGTGCCGTCGGAACGGGCCACGATGGTGGTCGCCAGGTTCTCGCTGAGATGGCTCTGGGCGCGCTGCCCCTCGGCGTCGCGCAACTGGCGATCGAGCGCCGCACGCTCCTGGTCGGTCTGGTGGCGCAGGGTCTGGAGCGAGGCGTCGAGCGATAACAGCTCCGTTCGCGCCCGGGAGATCGATTCGCGCGCGGCGAACAGCCTCTCGCGGGTTTCGATGATCCGGTCGGAGGGCATCAACCCCTTGGACAAGAGGGATTCGCGCTGACCGAGCAAGGTGTTGAGCGCGTCCACCCGGGATGCTCCAAGATCGATCGTCTCCTGCAGGGCCTCGCGCTTGCGCTGGGCCGCGATCGTCTCCTTGAGGATGCGGTCCTCGATCTGCGCAGCGAGCGCTACGCGTTGCGCCGTGAGCTGGGTGACGCGGCTATCGACATCGACGAGGCGGGCGGCGTCCTCGGGCGCGCTGAGCCGGGCGATCAGATCGCCCTTCTTCACCTTATCGCCGCGCTGACGATAGCTGTCGAGCCAGCCTGCCTTGGGAGCATAGACGCTGACGAAAGCGCCTCCCGCCGGGACGAGCAGGCCCTTGCCGCTGACGGTGGTGCGATAGCTGCCGAGGATCGACCAGCCGAGGCAGCCGGTCACGATCACCAGCGCCGTGCCCAGCGCCGCCCAGCCATGCGGAGAGGTGACGCGCACCATCTCGTCGAGCCGGTCGGGGCCCGCGAGATTGTCGAGTGCTTCTTTGCGGTAGAGAGCCGCCGTCATGTCGCATCGTCTCGGAACGAGGGGTCGTGCGGCCGCCGTCGCGAGGGCGGCGCGGCCGGATGGGGAAGGGGTCATGTTCCGAACGCCGTCGGAACATGGCCCCTTCGATCAGCCTTGCGGCTCAGCTGTTTTCGATGATGTGGCCGCCGGCGGCGCCGATGCCCGCGCCGACCGCGCCGGCGGCGAGGGCGCCGACGCCGACCGTGGCCGCGGCGGTGCCGCTCAGGCCGGCGATCGCCGCGGCCGCGCCGGCCAGGCTCGCACCTCCGGTGAACGGGGCGGCCATGACGCAGCCGACCGCGAGCGTCAGCGAGGCAGCGGCGCCGATGCCGCCGATCGTGGCACCGATGGCTGCCAGGCTGATGCCGCCATTGACGTCCGCGAGCAATTCGTCGCTCATCGGGCTGCGGCCCGACGAGGCCTCCAGCAGCGCGCCGGCCTTGGCGTAGACCTGCTCGGCCTCCTCGGCGGACAGCGCATGGCCGCGCTCGGCGGCGAAGGAGCGCAGGCTCTCGGGGCCGGTCACGGTCTCGGCGAACTGCTTCAGCTTGGCCTCGTCCTGGAGCACGGCGGCCATGTAGCGTCCGAAGGACGGATGTTCCTGGGAGATGCTCATCTTGGTTTCCTGTATCGGCTCGATCGGGGGAGAGGGCGGGCTTCGCCTCAGCCGGTGATCTTGTCGTGGATCAGTTGCGAGGCACCGCCTGCCAGCGCGCCGGTGACAGCTCCGGAAAAGGCCGTTCCGGCTCCACCCACGACGGCCGTGCCGATGAGCGCCGCGGTGCCGGCGACCGTTCCCAGCGCGATGCTGACGGGCGCAGTGGCGACGGCGATGGCGACACCGGCGACAGCGCCGGCAATCCCGCAGATCGTGCCGCCGACCGCCGCCCAGCTCACGCCGCCATTCACGGTGCCCAGCACGGCGTCATCCAGACGAACCTCGCCGCCGGCTGCCGCGGTCTGGGTCACGACGAAATCCTGTGCGGCCTCGAACACCGTCTGCGCTTCGCTCTCGCTGATATCCACGCCCCGCGCCGCGGCATAGACGACCAGCGCTTGCGGGGTGTCGACCTCGCTGTTGAAGCGGGCCGATTCGGCCGCGTCGCCATGGGTGCTGATGATCATGTTCTGGAAGGATTTCAACCGAACCTCGTCGGTGAATCCGTAATTTTGGCTATGCATGTGAATCTCCCGCGTCACTCTGATGGAATGATATTCGGTGTCGGAGCGAGTTTGTGGAGTAAATTACTTTAACAAATGTTAATTCATCTCGCATCGCGATGAACCGATACGCCGATATACGAAGTATCGATATTTATATATTTAATTGAACTTAGAAATAGACTCAGGCTACTTGCCGAAATCGACGCCTTGCACCGCATGGGTGGCAGGGCAGGGTGCCGAACAGCCCGAAAGAAGCAGGGCAAAAGGAAGCGCAACGCGCATGCCGTTGCGCGAGGCTCCGTCCCACTTTCGAACTGGCGCGGTCGGACGGCGCTGCCGCACCAGCTCCGGGCGGTTCCATGTACAGCTGACGTTGGTACGGACGTCGACCGCAAGCAATACCTGAAATTGTAACGCTTTTTCCGGGATGTAACGCGATGTAACGACTTGCTTTGCCCGGGCGTTGTTTTTCGAAGACGAGCAAAGGATGTGTCTATTTTGGCACGCCCATGGAGCGGATCTCGCGCGGCGGATCGGCTTTCGACGCCACAGCCACGGGCTTCTCCGGGAAAGGCCCCGGTCAGGGCGCTGTCGGCAGCGCGACCCGCACCGTCGTACCTTCGCCTTCGCTGCTCTCGATCGAAACCCGGCCGTCATGGGCGGTGACGATCTTCTTCACGAGAAAGAGGCCGAGGCCGGATCCCTCGACGGCCTGCGAATACCGCCCGCGCACCCCGAGGACGAAGGCCCCGGGAAGCTCGGAGGCCGGGATGCCGCAGCCGCGATCCGTAACGGTGATGGTGATCTCTTCTCCCGCCAGGCCCAAGGCGAGCGCGATCGGCTCGCTGCCTTTCAGCGCGGTGAATTTGACGGCATTTTCCAGCAGATTGATGATGACGAGCTCCATCATGCCCTCATCGGCCACGATCGCCGCCTGCGCAGCCCGAGTCTCGATCAGCAGTTTGATCGTCGGGCCGCTGAGAAGATCGCAGGCGCGCTGGTGGGCGGCGACGACGAGGGCGCCGGCATTGACGTGGGCGATCCGGGGGCGGAAGGACGGTCCCTGCACCCGGCTGCGGGCGAGATTGATCTCCAGCATTTCGACGAGCCGAGCGATCGCTCTGCGGATGCGCTCGATCCGGCCCTGGTTGGCGCCGTCATCGGGCGGCAAGGCGAGCCCGATGCTGTCGATGCTCGAGCGAATGGCGGCGAGCGGCGTCCGGTACTGATGTGACACCACTTCGAGAAAGCGAACCTGCTGGAGCTGGGACTGCTTTTCGAGGTGCAGGGCGTCTTCGGCGATGCGCCTGGCATCGACGAGTTCGCGCGTTCTCTCCTCGACCAACCCCGCCGCGATGTTCTCGGCAAGCTGCGCATGCCGCAGCGCCTCGTCCTTCATCCGGAGGGTCAGCGCTTCGGCATCCCGCAGCCGAACCGCGAGGGCTCCCGTCAGCAGGACCGTGAGAAACAGGCCGGCAATGCCATAACTGTGGATGGCCCAATGCGGCAGCCAGGCAACCCCGAGACGCTGCGCCATCGTCAGGAAGGCGCCGACGCACAGCGCCGAGAACGCCGCGCCCCTGAGACGGCTCGCGGCCCCTTCGTCGCTCCACTGCCTCAGGCCCTGCACCATGTTGACGCAGGCCATGACGATCCCCAGCATGGTTCCGATCGGGCCGAAGATCATGTTCAGGCCGGCGAAGGCGAAGCCTACGCCCACGAGCCCGGCGGCCGCGCTTCCCTGATAGAGGCGGTGCAACAGCGGAGCCCGGTTGGGCAGGTCAAGGATGCGCATATAGGCGATTGCGCTGGCGGTCAGGCCCGCCCAGGCATTGAAGCCGAGAAAGGCATCGTTGGCGGCACCATTCTCGGGAAAGAGATAGACCCTGCTATAGCCGAGATTGCCCATGTAAATCAGCATGATGCCAAGCGTGCTGGCCGCCAGAAGCGGGTATTGCGCCTTCCTGTCGAAATAGAAGAAGACGAGCTGGGTCACCAACAGCACGCCCATCCCACCCAGCCAGGCACCGTAAAGACTCGCATCCAGGGCGGCCCCGGCGGCGTAGTCTTCGGCTGATGTCAGGCGCAGATGCAGATAGGTCGCCGAATTACCGTTCCGGACGCGGATGAACACCCGCGTCGTCGCACCCTCGGCCAGATCGAGCCGAATGGCATAGTCGAGCGCCGAAAGGCCGTCCCGCGGCAGGGGACGGCGATCCCCCATCTCGTGCCGGGTGAACCGCTCGCTCGAAAGGGGGGCATCCGGCGCGGCGGTGTAGACATCGACGTAATCGAGGAAGTTCGGCGCCAGGGAAAGGATGGCCTGTTTGGCCATCCGGCCGGGCAGCTCCACCCGAATCCAGACGGGGGTCCGGGTGAAGCCGAAGTTGACATGCGCCCCCTGGATAGTCCGAAACTCAGCCTGCTTGGCCGAATCGAGGATCTCCGCCAGCGACAGTGACGAAGCGGGATCGGACAGGACGGAAATCGTGCCGTTCAGCGAGGGCAAGGGCGCAGGCCGGGGCGGAGGTTCCGCCTGGGTTAGATATGCGATGCCGAGTACGAGCATCGCCGCCAGCACGGCGAGCCACAGGCGGGGACGGCGGTGCCGCGGCGGCAGGGCTGCGACCGAGGCCATGCCGGAACGCGTCGCCGCGCCATCATCAGTCGCGGGCAGGATTGTCGGGGCCGGCGTCAACGGAATCTCGTCGCGATGGGGTGGATGCACATGATGATGGCGGACGCGGTGGCCGGCCCGAAAGGTGCTGCACAGGAGATCTCGCGAGATTTCAAAATCATTCTCGTGGAGGACGACCACGATCTCCGTCAGAGCCTCGCCGACTATCTACGGCTGCGAAACATGCATGTCACGGAGGCGCCGTCCGGCATCGCGTTCTACAAGGCGTTGCTGCAGGAGCGCTATGACATCGCGGTCCTGGACGTCAACCTGCCGGACGTCAGCGGATTCGAGTTGGCCAGGGACATGGCCGCACGGCGGGAGATGGGGATCATTCTGTTGACGGCGCGCACCGGTCGCGACGATCGCGTGCGCGGCTATGCCGAAGGAGCCGATCTCTATCTCACCAAGCCGGTCGACACCGAGGAACTGGCTTTGGCCATTCTCAATCTCGGTCGACGCATGCGCCGCGGGCCGGTCGAAGCCGAAAACGGTCGAGGGGCGGGTGCGATCGAGGCGCCCGCAGGTGCGGCCTGGCGGCTCAATCGGCACACTCGAACGCTGCGCTCGCCGGACACCAGATCGGTGAAGCTTTCGGTTCGGGAGGTGATCCTGCTCGAGCATCTGGCGGCGCGACCGGACGAAACGGTTTCGCGGGACCTGATCATGGGTCTGTTCGGCCACGCCCGGATCGATCCCGAAAGCCGGCGTTTCGACGCGTTCCTGGCGCGCCTGCGTTCCAAGCTGAAAGCGGCAGGAATGGAATCCCCCCTGCAAGTGGTCCACAGCGCCGGCGTAAGGCTGGTCAAGCAGATCGACGTTGCCTGACGTCGTTCGATCACCCTTCGTCATCCACGCGATGGCATCGCGATCGCCAAGCTCGCGCGGGGGGGGCGACGGTTCGAAGGGGCCGCGTTTCCGCACTGGCACTACCGTGCAGCGTTGGGGCCCGCGAGTTCGTTTGCCACTGAATCGAGTTCGCTGATGCCACCCTCAGCATCATAGAGGATCGCGCAGCTTACATTTGGCATCTCGCTGGCAAGATCAAGCGTAACGCGATATTTGGGGAACGATAATTTTAACCCGCCGATGATCCCGCGCTGGAAATCCTGAGTATTATTCTTGGTTTCCATTTCAATAAAAATAGAGTCCACCTCTTTCGAGAGCGTATCGGGATCAAAATACAGCTTTGATCTATGAAGATAATTGGCTGCAGCGACCGAGAAGCACGCCGTGCCAAGATAGGTAAGCGGTGTGATCTGAAACTGATCGGCCCTGTTCATTTTCGCCGGATCGGTTTCCTTCAGGATAAAATTCGCCGAGAGCGATCCATCGGGCCCATGGATAATCGCGAGATTGAAAGGGGCTTCGATCGAGCCGAACGCGTAGCATCCACTTTCCAGGCACGAATATTCGGCCGTCGGATCGGTCGGGAAGAACTGCGAGATGCCGTTCGCCGCGTACTCATCAGGATGGAGCTTCCATTCGGGCCGGAACGCGGTGACCCGCAGGATGGCAATCAGGCTCTTCATCTGGCCGGCCAGAGACGGTTCCTGACCCCGGGATGCGGCCGGACATGAGATGGCGGCCACGACAGCGACGGCAAGGCCGATCAAGGACCTTGAGACACTGCGCGATATTGTTGCCCTCGCGGCCTGCTTCGCCATGGATCGAACTGTAGCGACAAGGGCACTCGCTTGCGACCCGGGATGCGTGATCGCCATAAGCGCGGTAGTCTTTGGTCGCCCTCCTTTTTCGTCGCCTCACGCGGCGGTGCGCCGCTCAGCATCGTCGCAAATCAAGTCAAAGCCCCAACAAGCGCTGCCCTGCCATCAAGGGCCGGATTTCCAGCGAGGTATTCGATGACGCTGCGACGCATCATGATTGCCGCATCCTCGGTCCTCCTGACGGCCTGCAATTCGGTTGGCTACCCGACCAGCTACTCGACCGGCCCCTGGGGGCCACGCAGCGTCTATGGCCCGGCACCTGGTTACCCCGCGCCTTGGGATGCGCCGCCATATGACGGTGTCGAAACGGAACCCTATTTCGATAACGGCGGCATGGATTCCTTCCAGACCGATGTCGCACCTCCCGCCGGACGCGTCGTGGTTGGACCACCACCAGACCCTGTTGCCTCGGGTCCTGATTTCGCGCCGGAGCCTTATGAGGACGGCGAGCTTCCCCGGGAGGGAGAGGTGATCGAAGAGCGACCGCAGCCTGCGCGAAGACTTGCGACAAACCAGCCCTCTGCCTCGCAGGCGATTCCACCTGCATCCAGCCCATCAGCCTACGCCGGGGCCTGGCGAGCTGTGGATGCCAGCGGAAAGGCCTGCAGAATTCAACTCTCCACCACGTCCTCGATCGACCTCTACAAGGCCTCCGTGAGTGGTTGTGCGGGATCTCCGCTTGAGACCGTCAACCTCTGGAGTTTCTCAGGAGGCAATGTCACGCTGTACTCGCGCGAGCGGGTCGTTGCCCGCCTTTCTGGTCAGGAGGCGAGCCTTTCAGGCTCGGTTGAAGCGGGTGGTGGCTCGCTTCGCATGACGCGGTGAAGAGGCGAACGCTTTTCCATCGCGCTGCCGGAACTCTTTGTCCGATTGAGCGTTTGGTTGCCGCCCAGGCTGGTACGCCCGTGCAGTTCGTCCGCGTCGGAATCGATCTGCTCGTGCGCCCCCGACCGTACGGGCGTCTTCTTGGAGCGATCGAGACCTGCCGATGTCGACTGTTAATGTCCGCTTCCCCGGTGTCCTTAATTCGAAGGAGATGCTGGTTGCCGAGTCGATCCAGGCGCGTGCCTGGGATGCCGTCAGCCGCGACAATCGCCTCATCGGCGACGAGGCCGATGCTGCGAAAGCGAGACTTGGTGGCATCATCGTTCGCCTGATGAGCGATGGCTCCAAATCCATCAACACCCTTGCCGCTGAGGCGGTTCAGACCTTCCGGGACAGCGCCGCCGGCGGATGACGCACCGGCGCAACGGGGGCGGCGATGGACCAGCGTCGGCTTCGGGCGCGTTGTGACTGCCGGGATCGTGTCGCCGCAAGGCCGGCACCCGTCGCTGGACGATGGTGCAACCTGCGTTCTTGGCGCTTTGCAAACAGGCATCGTGACGTAAGAGTCAGGAATTACGCTCGGAATCAACGCCGGCGCCCAGAAGCAGACGTCGGAAAAGAGCCGGGTCATGGATGTGCAGAAGCCTGCGGCAGGCACTGGGCCGTTTGCGCCTCTCAACAACCTGACATTCCGGGCCATCTGGCTCGCCGGGCTGATCTCGGGGATGGGATGGCTCATCCAGACCATCGCGATGAGCTGGCTGATGGCAACCATCACGCCGTCCAGCGTCATGGTTGCCTTGGTTCAGGCCGCGACGAACCTGCCCGCTTTCATCCTGTCGATCTTCGCCGGAGCCATCGTCGACAATTTCAATCGGCGCAAGGTGATGCTGGCGGCGCGGTCCTTGATGGCCGTGACCGCCGCTGCGCTGACGATCCTCGTCGCTTTTGGCATGATCAACCCCTGGATCATCCTGTTCTTCAGCTTCCTCGCGGGCTGCGGCATCGCCTTCAACGACCCGGCCTGGCAAGCGTCCGTGGGCGATATCGTCGATCGAAAGGATCTCGCAGCGGCCGTTACGCTGACCTCCGTCGGGTTCAACACGGTGCGCAGCGTGGGGCCGGCTCTCGGGGGCATCATTCTCGCGTCCTTCGGCCCCTTGACGGCGTTTTGCCTGTACACCCTTGGCCATCTCGCGCCGCTGATCGTGGTCTGGCGCTCCCGGTGGAAAGTCCCAACCTCGAGACTGCCACCCGAAGCGATGCTGACGGCGATCTCCGACGGCATTCGCTTCACGTCGCTGTCTTCGGAAATCAAGACGGCGCTCGCCCGCGGCTTCCTGTTCGGGCTCGCGGGCATCGCCATCCTCGCGCTCCTCCCGTTGGTGGTTCGTGATCAGCTTAAACAGGGAGCCGTCGCCTATGGCACCCTGATGGCCGGCTTCGGCGCAGGAGCGCTGCTGGCGGGCCTGACCTCGACAGCGCTCAGGCGAAAATTGTCGGACGAACAGCTCCTGAAGCTGGCTTGCGTCGCGTGTGCGACATGCACGATCAGTCTTTCGCTGACGAAAACCCCGGCTGTCGCGGCGGTTGCCCTCATGCTGGGCGGCGCCGGATGGGTTCTGGGCTGGTCGGGCCTGAGCATCAGCGTGCAATGGGCGAGCCCCCGTTGGGTCGTCGGCCGGACGATTTCGCTCTATTACGCGCTCACCTCACTCGGGCTCGCCGCCGGGAGCTGGCTTTGGGGGATGGTCACCGAGAGCTACTCCTTGAGTTTTGCCTTGCAGGCATCGAGCGCAGCCTCTCTTGGCGTCGCCGTTCTCGGGTTGCTCCTGCCCATCCATCAGCGCAAGGATTCTGATGTTTCGACGCACGAGACCTTCGAGGCGCCCGCCATCAACCTCGATCTGAAGCCGCGAAGCGGTCCGATTGCCGTCAGGATCGAGTATCGGATCGCCGCCGGTCAGATTGAGAACTTTCTCGCCCTGATGCTGCAGCGCCGGCGCGCGCAAGGGCGCAACGGCGCCCGGAGATGGATTTTGACGCGCAATCTGCGCGATACCGCCGTGTGGACCGAGTCGTTCCACACGCCCACCTGGCACGATTATCTGCGTTTCAATTACCGCCAGACCGCAGCCGACAGAGCCCTGAATGCCAGCCTCGTTGAGCTGCATATGGGGCATGAGGCACCGGACGTGACCCTCTCGATCGAACGGCCCACCGCCACGCCTCGCAAGGCCGATGTCTTCCGGTCCGACACCCCCCACACCTGAACGTCGCCCTTCCTTGCAACCCGCCGATCACTCGGCCAGGCTCCGGGAGCGGGCTCCGGCCAGTCGCGAGGGCCACGTGGCCGCCTGCATAGAGGCGGCCAGACCTGGCGCAGGGCGGCTTCAGCTCACATCGAGCCGGGCCTCTGCATCTCGAATGGTCCCATCGGCCAGCGGAAGCAGTCGCGCATGATTTCGTCGACCTGGTCCTCTGACGCGACGCCTTCCTCGACCACGCGCCGGGCTTCGATGCGAACAGCACGGTTGATGCGGTTGGCGACATAGCCCCAGCTATCGGGCTGGTCCTTGACGACGATCGGGTTCTTGCCGCAGCGGCGTGCCAGGGCGCTGACATAGTCGATCGCGTCCTGCGCCGTCCGCGGATGCGCGACGAGCTCGGCCAGCCGGATCACCGCCACCGGTTGGGCCCAGTGCCAGCCGAGCACGTGCTCGGGCCGGCCGGTCGCCCAGGCCAGGGCCGTGATCGGCAGTCCCGCCGCGTTCGAGGTCAGGATGGCGGCGGGCGGCGCGGCCTGGTCGAGGCGGCGGAAGACATCGCATTTCAGCGTCAGGTCTTCCGGCACGGCCTCTATGGCGAGATCGATCCCGGCGCAGGCTTCCTCCAGCGACACCGTCGTGGTGATGCGCGCGAGCGCTTCGTCGGCCGCCTGGGCGGTCAGCTTGCCGCGCTCGACCCCGCGGCGCAGGCCGAAGCGACCGTGCTCGATCCTGTCGAGCGAGGCCTGCAGGCGCTGCTCGGCGACGTCGTTCAGGCGCACGCGACAGCCGGCGAGCGCGAGCGACTGGGCGATGCCGGTGCCCATGATGCCGGCCCCGATCACGGCGACGAGAGGGGATTTGACGGGTTCGTTCACAGCAATTGCTCCTTCAGGAAGGTGGTGATGTCGCGCGGCGGCAGCAGCCGTCCGCGCAGCGCCGCGTCGAGGGTCTCCGGCGACCAGCGGCGCGGCGTGCGCACGCGTTGCGCCACCGCCGCGATGTCCATCAGCAGGACCTCCCGCCCGATCAGGTGGAAGACCTGCGCGTTGGCCGGGCAGGCGGCTTCCGCCAGCCAGGCGATGAGGGGAGAGACATTGTCGGGCGCCATCACGTCGAAGCTGCCATCGGCGGGCGCATCCTCGATCGTGGCTTCGCTGATGCGGGTGCGCGCCGAAGGCGAGACGACGTTGGAGCGGACGCCGTAGCGGGCGCCCTCCAGCGCAATGGTCGAGGACAGGGCGACGACGGCAAGCTTGGCGCTGGCATAGTTCGCCTGCCCGACATTGCCGGCGAAGGCGGAGGCGGAGCTGGTGTGGACGACGCTGGCGCAGACCGCCTCGCCGCGCTTGTGACGCTCGCGCCAATAGGAGAGGGCATGGCGCGCCGGCGCGGCGTGGCCCTTGAGATGAACGCGGATCACGGCGTCCCACTCGGCCTCCGACATGTTGGCGAGCGTGCGGTCGCGCAGGATTCCGGCATTGTTCACGAGCACGTCGAGGCGGCCGAAGCTCGACACGGCGAAGGCGACCAGCGCCGCCGCCTCGTCCCAGTCGGCGACGTCATGCCCGCTGGCGACGGCTTGCCCACCGAGCTCGCGGATGGTTGCGACGACATCCTCGGCCGGGCCGGCGTCACGGCCTGCGCCGTCGAGCGCAGCGCCGCGATCATTGACGATCACGGCGGCGCCCTGCGCGGCCAGCGCCAGCGCATGCGCCCGCCCAAGTCCGCGCCCGGCCCCGGTGACGATGGCGACGCGGTCCCGCAGCCTCATGGGGCGACCCTCTCGAAGGCGGGGAAGGGCGGCGCGTCCTCGCGCTCGCTCCAGACCAGCCTGACCCGGTCACCGATGCTGCAGGCGGGGCCATCGATGCCCGCGAGCAGGCGCGGCCCGGCATCGAGCGTCACCAGCGCGACCTGATAGGGCGGCGGCAGGAGATCGGAGACCGGAATCCGCACGGTGGTGATCGAATAGACTTCTCCCGCGCCCGTGACATCGACCCAGTCGAGTTCGCGGCCCTCGCAGGAGAGGCAGAACGGCCGCGGGTAGAATTGATGCTGGCTGCAGCCGCGGCAGCGCTGGACCGAGAGGCGCCTCTCGCTGGCAGCCTCCCAGAACGGCCAGAGAGAGGGGTCCTCGACCTTGAAGGCGTGATCATTCATGGGCCAGAACCACCGTGCTCGCAGTTGACAGGAAGCCGCCGGTGCCGTGCGCCACGCCGATGCGCGCGCCGGGCACCTGGCGTTCGCCGGCCTCGCCTCGCAGCTGGCGGACCGCCTCGATCAGCAGCATCAGGCCGAGCGCACCGGGATGATTATAGGAGAGCCCGCCGCCCGAGGTCATCGAGGGCAGGGAGCCGCCGGGACGCAATGCGCCCGATTGCGCGAAGGCGCCGCCTTCTCCGAGCTTGCAGAAGCCGAGGTCCTCGAGCGCGATCAGCACGCTGATCGTGAAAGAATCATAGGGCTGGAAGACGTCGACATCGGCCGGCCGGATGCCGGCCATGGCGAAGGCCTCCGGCCCACAGCGCCGCCCCGGCATGCCCTCCCGGTCGAGATCCGGCATCTGGGAGACCAGCCAGTGGTTCTGGCTCTGCGCTGCGCCGATGACCCGCACGGCCTTCTTGGCGGCGTCGCGGGCACGCTCTGCGGTGGTGACCACGATCGCGCCGCCGCCATCCGTGACGAGGCAGCAGTCGAGACGGGTCAGCGGATCGCAGATCGGCGCCGAGGACAGAACCTGGTCGATGCTCAGCGGCTTGCGGCTCCAGGCCTTGGGGTTGCGCATCGCCCACATCCGGGAGGCGACGGCGACTTCCGCCATCTGCTCGCGCGTGGTGCCGAACAGGTGCATGTGCCGGGCTGCATAGAGTGCATAGCGCCCGATCGGTGCCGGCAACCCGGTCGGAACCTCGAGCTGCTGCAGCATCGGCACGCCCATGCCGCCGGCGGGCGGCTCGCGATGGCGGGCGCGGCGGCTGCGCTGGCGCGAGGCATAGGTGATCAGGGCCACCTCGCAGAATCCGGCATTGATGGCCGCGATCGCCTTGTGAACATGGGCCTCGAAGGCAGCGCCGCCGAAATCGGTGGAATCGGCATAGCGCGGCTGGATGCCGAGATATTCCCCGACCTGAACCGAGCCTTCCTCGCCCATATAGTTCACGAAGAGGCCATCGACGTCGCGGATCGACAGGCCGGCTTCCGCTAGGGCCTCAGCCGCGGCCAGTGCGATCATCGAGAGTTCGTTATGGTCGTGGACCTCGCCCAACGGCGTTTCCGCTGCGCCGGCGATGTAGACGGGACGCATCGTCACTGGCTCAATCCTTCGGGGGTACGGGCCGCGATCAGGGCACTGCGGCGGATCTTGCCGGACTGGTCGCGCGGCAAGGCGGAGGTGAACTCGATCGTCTTGGGAATCTTCGCAGCCGACAGGCGCTCGCGCATCCAGGCGTAGAGTTCGTCGAGCGCGATCGTGCCGGAAGGGTCGACCGGTTCCACGATCGCGTGGACACGCCGACCCCAGTCCGCATCGGGCAGGCCGACCACGGCGGCGTCGCCGACGGCGGCATGCTCGGTCAGCACGGCCTCGACCTCGGCGGGATAGACATTGACGCCGCCGCTGATGATCAGATCGGTGCGCCGGTCGGCGATGTAGAGGAAGCCCTCGGCGTCGACATGGCCCATGTCGCCGACGCTGGTATAGCCGTCCGGCGTCGTCTTGGCCGGTGGCGAGCCGATATAGGCATAGGTCGGCCGGGGATAATGGGTCGGGCGGAAGAAGATCTCGCCGATCTCGCCGGTCGGGACCTCGTTGAATTCGGCGTCCAGGATCTTGAGGTCGCCGTCGCCGGCCCGGCCGACGCTGCCGCGATGGCTAAGCCATTCCGGCCCGGAAATATGCGCGTAACCGACGGCTTCGCTGCTGCCGTAGGATTCCTGCAGCTTTTCGGCGCCGATCAGGTCGACCCAGGCCTGCTTCAGCCAGACCGGGCAGATCGCCGCGGTGATGAAGATCGAGCCGATGCTGGAGAGATTGCGCGACTGGATCTCCGGCAGCCGGATGATGCGCTGCATCATCGTCGGCGCGAAGAACATGAAGCTGCAGCGATGACGCTCGATCAGATCGACCACGCGCGCGGCATCGAAGCGCTCCATCAGGATCAGCCGGTGGCCTTCGAACAGGCCGAAATGGGCCCAGGTGAAGGGGGCGTTGTGATAGAGCGGCCCGCAGACCAGCTGGATCTGCCCGGAGCGGAAGCCGATATGGCTGATGTCGCCGATCTCGCCGGGCACGCGGACCCAGGGATGGGGATAGACGATGATTTTTGGGCGGCCGGTCGACCCGCCCGAGGCGGTCGCCTTGCCGGGATGAGCGATCCGGTCCGGCACCGGCTCTGCGTCGCGGCTGTCGTCCAGGGTGACGGCGCGGATTTCCGCATGGCTCATATCGGCCCCGGCGCGGTCGGCGATCACGAACCTTGCGTCGAGAAGCTTAAGCGTCTCGGCGAATTCGCGCTCGGGCGCACGGGCGCTCTGGGCCACCGTGCAGGCGCCGCAGCGCCAGGCGGCGATGGCGATGGCGATGTGCTCGATGCTGTTGGGGATGCCGGTCACGACCATGGTTTCCGGGCCGACCCCGCGCTGCGCCAGCACGCGGGCGAGGCGCGTGGCGCGCAGGTGCAGGTCGCGCCGGGTCACGTCCGTCTCCTGTCCGTCACGATCGACGAAGGTGATCGCCACGATGTCCGGCGCCTCGGCTGCAAGCTCTGCGAGGCGGGCGGGAAAGCTGATTTCGGCAGACATGATCGGTATCCTCGGGAAGCCTGGAGACGCGGACGCGCAACGATTTTCAGCCCGGGCCGAAAGGGCCGGGGGCGGAGGCGGGGGGCTCGCGCATGTGTCGGAGACGCGGCACGGCCTCGAGGAGGCTGCGCGAATAGGGGTGCGACGGTGCGGCGAAGAAGCTGTCGGCATGGCCCTGTTCGACGAGCTTGCCGCGATACATCACGGCGACCTCGTCGCTCATGGCCCTGACGGCCGCCATGTTGTGCGAGATGAACAGATAGGACAGGCGCAGTTCCGCCTGCAGATCGCGCAGCAGATTGAGCACGAGCGCCTGGACCGAGACGTCGAGCGCGGAGGTGACCTCGTCGAGCACGATGATCGATGGGCGCACCGCGAGCGCACGGGCGATCGCGACGCGCTGGCGCTGGCCGCCGGATAATTCATGCGGCAGGCGCGAGGCGACGGTGCGGGAGAGGCCAACCGTGTCGAGCAGGCGCCCCAGTGCATTCGGGTCGCGCTCGCCGCGCAGCCGCATGCCCTGTTCGACCGCGCGTGCGATGGTCATGCGCGGATCGAGCGAGGCGGACGGGTCCTGGAAGACGATCTGGACCTGACGGCGATAAGCCTTCAGGCGAGCCCCTGCCGCGCGCGTCACGTCTTCGCCGTCCAGCATGATCCGGCCCCCAGTGAGATCGTGGAGGCGCAGGAGCGCGCGCCCCAGCGTCGACTTGCCGGAGCCGGACTCGCCGACGAGCCCAAGCGTGCCGCCGGGCGGGATCGCGATGCTGACGCCGTCGAGCGCCAGCATCGCCCCGAAGCGCACGCGGATATCGGTCGCGGACAGGCCGGTCATGCTACAGCCTCTGACTTGGTATCGGACTTGGTCTCGGACTTGGCGTCGGGCTCGGCATCGGGCGCGGCATGCAGCCAGCAGGCGACGACGCGGCCTGATCCGATCTCCGTCTGGGGCGGTTCCGAGACGGCGCAGGCGCCGTGGCGGGCGGGGCAGCGCTCCTGGAAGGAGCAGCCGCGCGGGAAGGCGCCGATCACCGGCGGCTGGCCCGGGATTTCGACCAGGCGTTGTCCGCGCGGCGTGTCGAGGTCGGGAATCGCGCCCATCAGGGCCCGCGTATAGGGGTGGGCGGGATCGCCGATGACCTGCTCGACCGGGCCGCTCTCGACGATGCGGCCGCCATACATCACCAGCACGCGGTCGCAGACCTGCGAGATCACCGCCAGATCATGCGAGATCATCAGGATCGCGGTGCCGTCCCGGCCATTGGCCTCGCGCAGCAGTGCGAGGATCTGGGCCTGGACCGTGACGTCGAGCGCGGTCGTGGGTTCGTCCGCCACGATCAGGGACGGGCGCATCATCAGCCCCATGGCGATCATCGCCCGTTGCCGCATGCCGCCGGAGAATTCGTGCGGATACTGGTCGAGCCGCCGGCCGGGCTCGGTGATGCCGACGAGCGCGAGCTGTTCCAGCGCGAGCGCGCTGGCCTCCTCTTCAGACAGGCCGCGATGATGGCGCACGGCTTCCGTCATCTGCTCGCGAATGCGCAAAGCCGGATTCAGCGAGGTGCTCGGATCCTGGAAGACGACGGCGAGCCCGGTGCCGAGCAGACGCTCGCGCAGAGCCCCGCTCATCGCCGTCAGATCCTCGCCGGTGAAGAGCATCCGGTCGGAGGAGACCCGGGCCGGATAGCCGGTGAGCCCGGCCAGCGCCATGGCGGTCAGCGTCTTGCCGCTGCCGGATTCCCCGACGAGCCCGACAGTCTCGCCACGCCCGATGCTCAAGCCTACATTGCGAACCGCCGCGATCGTCTGGGAGCCCTCGGTCGGAAAGGCGACGCTCAGATTCTCGGCCAGCAGAACCGTATCCTCCCCGCCAGCGAGCCGCAGCGGTGCGATCGCGCCAGCCGCGCTGTCGATGCCGCTGCCGGACACCAGGGAGCGGCTGCGCATGGGCTGGATCCAAAGCGCGATCGCCTCGCCGAGATAGCTGAAGATCAGGCCGGACAGGGCGATCGCCGCCGCCGGTCCGAGCGCGGCGGCAGGGTTGACGTAGATGGCTTCGGCGCCCTCGATCAGCATGCGGCCCCAGTCGAAGGCCGGCGGGTTGACGCCGAGGCCGAGGAAGCTCAGCGACGCGATCTCGACGATCGCCAGCCCAAGCGAGGTCGCGGTGCTGACGGCGAGTGTGTCGGCGATATTCGGCAGGACATGGCGGCAGAGGATCGCGATGCGGCCGAGGCCGAGTGCTTTTGCGGCGGCGACATAGTCCCGCCCGACGATGGCCGAGGACATGGTGTAGCCGAGCCGCGCATAGGTCGGCACGCCGGCGAGGCCGACGCCGAGCACGGCGCCCTCGATACTCGGGCCGACGATCGTGGTGATCACGATCGCAATCAGGATCGCGGGGAAGGACAGGGCGGTGTCGATGATCCGCGTGCCGATCGACCGGGCGAGGCTGCCCGATAGCGACAGCCACATGCCGATCGCGACGCCCAGCACGACGCGGATGGCCGTTGCCGCCAGCGCCAGGCCGAGCGAGAGCTGCGTTGCCGCCAGCGTGCGGGCGAAGACGTCGCGCCCGAGATCGTCGGTGCCGAACCAGTGTTCGGATGAGGGGCCCGTTCCGGCGGCCGCGACATCCATCCGGCTGACGACGTCGGCAAACAGCGCCGGGGCGACGAGCGCGGTCGCGAGCAGGAGGATGGCCCCGATACCGGCCAGCAGGGATGCGAGGTTGAGCCGTCCGGTCATGTGCGGACCGTGCTGCGCGGGTCGGCGATGGCGAGAAGCACGTCGACGATCATGTTGGTGACGAGGACGAGCAGGCCGAGCAGCACCACGATCGCCTGGACGACGGGGTAATCCGCGGTCACGACCGCCCGCACGATGGCGGTGCCCAGGCCCGGCCAGGCGAAGATGTTCTCGACGATCACGGCGCCGCCGATCAGGAAGGGAAAGACCAGGCCGGCAATGGTCAGCGCCGCCGTGACCACATTGGGCGCGAGATGGCGCAGATAGATGCGCCAGGCGGGCAGCCGCTTGCTGCGGGCGGTGCGGATGAAATCGGCCCGCAGTGTCCGCCGCGCCTCGACCCGCACGACGCGGGCGAGATTCAGCGCCGGCCGCAGGCCGATCGCGAGCGCGGGCAGGATGACCGAGCCGGGGCCGGCGGCGCCCGAGATCGGAAGCCAGCCGAGCGAGACGGCGAAGACATAGCCGAGGAAGATGCCGGCCAGCAGTTCCGGGATCGCGCCCAGCGTACCGGTCACGATCGTGAAGCCATGGTCGAGCCAGGGCAGGCGGTCGTCGCGCGTCGCGATGGCGACCGCCAGCCCGAAGCTGAAGCCGACCACCACGACGAAGGCGAGCGCGAGCCCGGCAAGCGCGGCGGTATAGGGCAGGCGATCGCGGATGAGCTCGATCACCGGCTGGCGGGTGGCGAGCGAGACGCCGAAATCCCCGCGCGCTACCCCCGCCACATAGTTCCAGAGCTGCACGGCGAAGGGCTGGTCCAGCCCGAGTTCGCTGCGCAGCTGGCTGAGATAGGCGGCGTCGGCGTCCGGCCCGGCGACGCGGCTGGCTGCATCGCCGGGGATCATCTTCACCATCAGGAAGGTCAGGAGCACGAGGGCAAAAAGGATCGCGGCGATCTGCGCGGCCTTCCCGAGCAGGAACCTGGCGAACGGTAACCTGGCGAACAGGAACCTGGAGAGCGGTCGGCCGCGCGTCATCATGCTGCGCTCACTTGCCGACGCGGATCGAGCGGATATCCATCACGAACGGTCCGCCGATGGTGAAGCGGACGCCCTTGCGCGAGAAGAAAGTGTTCACGCCGCCAAACAGCGGCAGGATGTTCATGTTCTCGAGCAGCGAGAGCTGTGCCTCGCTCCAGCGGGCGCAGCGTTCGGGGCTGTCGGGGGAGGAGGCGAGCGCCGCGGCCTGTGCCGCCGCGAAGCGGGCATTCTCGATCGTGCCGTGGTTCGAGCCCTTGCCGCTCACGAAGGGGACGACGGTATTGGCGCTCGGCATCGGCGGGCCGAAGGGGAAGACGCCGATCTCCCAATCGGCCCCGCTCATCACCGAGGCGGTCTCCTGAAGCGTGATGTTGCGCAGCTCGACCTCGCTGCCGATCGCGCGCAGCGCTTCGAGGATGTATTCGGGAGCGGAGCCCTGCAGCCCGGGCTGGCCGATCAGGCGCAGCCTGAGCTTCTTGCCATCCTTGGCGAAGATCCCGTCGGATCCCGGCGCATAGCCTGCCTGTTTCAGCAGGGCCTTTGCCGCCTCGGCATCCGGCTTCGGCAGGAGATCCGCCGTCTTGGGCTCGTAGCAGGCGACCAGCGGGCTGATATAGCTCGTGGCCGTCAGGCCGTTGCCGGCCGTGGCGGCGCGGGTCGCGAGATCGCGATTGATGGCGGTTGCGATGGCGCGGCGGACCAGCACGTCGGCCGTGGGATAGCCGTCGCGATGCTGGAACATCATGAACTGCATGCCGAAGGGTTTGGCATCGAGGAAATCGAGCGATTTCGCGGCCTTCAGCCGGTTGATGTCGCGGCCCGTGACAAGGCTGAGATCGATCGTGCCGGATTGCAGCTCGTTCGCCGCCGTCGTGTTGTTGTTGATCACGCGCACCTGGATCGTCGCGGGCCGCCCCGGGTCCTTTCCGGTCGCTCCGCTTGAATCCCAGGCATGGTCCGCGCGAAGCTTCAGCACATAGTGCGAACCACGGACCGAGGCCGCCTTGTCGAGCGTGTAGGGCCCGGTGCCGCTCGGTGTCGAACCCAGCGCTTCGGTATCCTTCAACCCGGAGGGGCAGACGATCGAGGCCCAGGGCATCGCCAGCCCGATCAGCAGGTCGCTGAAGGGGGCGGTCATGGTCAGCGTCACCGTGCCAGCGGCGTCGTCCCCGGTGGCGGAATAACCGGCGATGCCGACGGTACGATAGGCCATCGGCGCATTGGTTTCCTTGGCGCCGAGGCGGGTCAGCGCGGCCGCGGCCGCGGTCGCGGTCAGCGGGGTGCCATCGGAACAGGTGACGCCCTTGCGCAGCTTGAAGACGGTGCGGCTCGCGTCGCCGCTCCACGATTCGGCGAGCGCCGGCACGGGCGCACCCTTGTCGTCGAGCGCGACAAGGCGGTCATAGAGCACGTTGACGAGCTGATATCCGTCCGACGTCACCGTCTTGACCGGGTCCAGGCTGTCATAGTCGGCCCCGATGCGGATGGTCGCCTTGTCCGCGGCAAAGCTGGCCGGTGCGACGCAGATGGAAGCGAGAATGCCGGCGACGACCGCGGCTGGCCCCGCGAAATGCCTCAATGACGAACTCATGCGCCTTCCCCTCTTGTTATATTGATATCTAAGATATTAGTTAGAGCCGAAGCGGGGTGTCAAGACGCGGCCCCGGTTCGTGATATGCGTGCATCGCTCGGGCAGCATCGGCCCGCGGAAAGGGATGGTCATGTTCAAGCCGGTGGCGGCGACAAGCTTTCAGGATCTGGTCTATGACCAGCTGAGCGATGCGCTGATGACAGGGGCCTTCTGGCCGGGCGAAGCGCTGAATATCAACGATCTCGCAACCCAGTTCGGGACCAGCATCATGCCGGTGCGCGATGCCGTTCGCCGCCTGGCCGCCGAACGCGCTTTGCTTGTCGAGCCGCAGAAGGGGGTCCGCGTCTGGCGCCCGACGAAGTCGGAATTCGCGGAGATCACCCATGTCCGCACGCTGCTCGAAGGGGATGTTACGGCCGCCGCGGTTACGCATCTGACGGATAAGAACGTCCGGGACGTGGCACGCGCGATCGACGAGATGAACGAGCTCGGGGTCTTCCGCAGCGAGCGTTTCCTCGTGCTGAACAAGCAGATCTTCTTCACGCTCTACGAGGCTGCGCAGCGGCCGGCGACATTGCCGATCATCCAGAGCCTCTGGCGCCAGATCGGACCGATCGTCCGTCTCTACTCGCTGTTCGAGGGGTTTCCGCCCACCGTGGAAACCTCGCTCGCCTTTGTCGAAGCGCTGCGCCGGCGCGATGGCGAGGCTGCGCGCGACATCCGCATCAAGCAGATTCTGCGGCCATCCGAAATCCTGATGAGCCGTTTCGACGAGATCCTGGACTACCGCAACGACTCGCCCCGCCACCTGGCCCATGTGAAGCCGATCGCGAGCGCCTTGCCAGGCGAGGGGACGAAGCGGCCGGGACGGCCGCGGCGCGTGAGATAGCCGTCCGTTCAGGGGCGCGGGCAGCCTGAAGTTCTGGGCAGAGCAGGGGGCTTGTGCAGGCTCGATGTACGCTGAGCGTCCCTTTGCTTCTCAGGTTGGGGCAATGCAGCGGGCGTGCGATCGACGCCTTCGCCTCACTCTCGTCATGGCGAGAGGAGATAGGAAGCAGCCGGGCGCCATGTTGGTGCCAGAGATCGATTTGCCTGCGACCAGATACGCACGGAGTGGCGCCGCAGTTCGATCAGCGAATGCGGTGGACATTGGACCGGGTCTTGCGAGGCCCGATGGCTCGCTGTCACCAGGTTTTATATCCTGCTGAACGACTGGTGGGCAGTCGGCGGCGAAGAAGACGGCTAGAGTCGCGGCATGAAGATGGCATCCTCACAATTTGATCTGTTCGATGACGCACCGGGATACCGGCAGACGCCACGACCGGCACCGAGAAAGCGCAGGCTCGAGACCGTGCCGCTGTCGCCCGGCGGCGATGATGAAGAGGCTGCCCGAAGGCTGGAGCAGACCGGCCGATTCAAGGTGCTGCGAAAGCTCGTGCCTCGCCCCATCGTCCCGCGCGCGCAGAGCGCCTTCCCGAACCTCGCGGTGCTGGTCGATACGGAGACGACGGGCCTGCAGCACGCGCGGGACGAGATCATCGAAATCGGCGCCGTTGGTTTCACCTATGACGACGAGGGAGCGATCGGGGATGTCGTTGGCATCTACGGCGGCTTACGCCAGCCATCGGTACCCATCCCCGCGGAAATTACGCGGCTGACCGGCATCACCGACGAGATGGTCGCCGGTCACGCCATCGATATCGCGACGCTCGATGCCTTCATCGAACCTGCCGATCTCGTCATCGCCCATAATGCCGGGTTCGATCGCCCGTTCTGCGAGCGGCTGTCGCCAGTCTTCGCCTCAAAAGCCTGGGCCTGCTCCGTCAGGGAAATTAGCTGGGCCGATTTAGGCTTTGAAGGCAACAAGCTGGGATATCTCGTCGGCCAGTCCGGGCTGTTCCACGAGGGCCACCGCGCAACGGATGACTGCAATGCCCTCCTGGAGGTCCTGGCGAGACCGGTGGGAGCCAGTGGAACGCGACCGTTCGCCGAGCTGTTGCGATCGAGCGCGCGCAGCAGAATCCGCATCTACGCGGAAAATGCCCCCTTCGACATGAAGGATCACCTCAAGGGGCGCGGCTACCGATGGTCGGATGGCAGTGACGGACGGCCCAGGGCCTGGTGGATCGAAATCGACGAAGAGCTCCATGACGAGGAGCTCCGCTATCTCCGCACCGACATCTATGGCTGGGCAGACGCCGAGCCGCTGACCCTGCGGCTGACGGCGCATGATCGATTTCGTGCGTGACGGACGAGTTCGAGCCGATCGGCACGATCGACCGGCCACCGATCTCGGCCCGCAAGGGCCGCCGCCTCAAGACGGCCTTGCGTTAGGAGCGGATGTTGGCGCCTTGCCCGGAACCGGACATTTGCAGACGGGATGGGCCGCATCGTCCGGCGACCCTTTGCAGTCGCGCGAAGATTTAGGGCGAACTGTATGGCCGCTCTGGCGTCTGGTTTCTGCCAGACCGCTCATTCACATTGCCACTCGTCCATCTTGCTTTAATTGGCCCGGAAGCCAACGGAACTGCCCCGCTGGCCGGGTGTCTACATAGCCACCATAGCCAGTTTGCTTCTCCCATGGCATCGGCTTTCCCCACCATGGCAGCCTCTGCTCGATACCCCGTGTGATCGGGTCGCCAGTAAGACCGATGAGGTTGAACGGCCATATGCCGGCGGAGACGATTTCGATCGTGGCCGAGTGGAAGCCATAGCCCGGCCCGAAGACCGTAGAGAACTCGTCGATATAGATCGGCGCTACGCCCTGTGGCGGCGTATCCCGCCATCGAATGTCGTAGATAACCTTGGCGCTCGCCGGATTATTCAGATCGGCAAAGGTCATCAGGGTGGGAACGAGATCACGACGAAGCGTGACCGTGCCAGACAAAGTCTTGATGTCGCTCGGGCGCAGAGTATTATTTTTACCGCCGAATGCCTGCATGACGATGTACGGTGAAGTTAAGAGGGCAGCCAGATTTTTGCCGTCTCCGAGGTCGAGAAAGATCGCCTCGCCGGTCACAGTGGCTCCCCCGCCCGTGCCCGGCAGCAGGCCCTTGCGGGTGTTGATGAACACTCGTGTAACGCCAGAGGCGCTCTTGACGCCGCCCGGGGTGTAAACCGAAATCGTCAGCCGATAAGCGTGTTCGTCTCCGTTCTTTGAGGTCATATAGAGGAGGCCGAGGGCAAATACGGTGCAAAGTATGCCAAGCAGTTTCATCCCGGAACGCTCACGCTTGGGGGCTCCAGTGCACAGAAGCACCTAGATCGTACCAGACCGGCACCTCAATTCGCGCAGATCGGCCGTCCACAATGAATGTCGGGTTCCCACCGAGGCCGTGTGCAAACGCGCTATTGGGATGCCTGAGGTGTGCGCCGCGTCGTCTGCGGGTGAAGTTGGACGAGAGTCGCGGCGACCCTTTCAGGTCCGCATCGCCAGAAGGAGCGGCCCAGCGCCAAGGATGGCGATCACTCT